>CAIYPA010000201.1 GCA_903927965.1 uncultured Bacteroidia bacterium
GTCCATACATCCACGTGGAGAAAACCCATCCCCGAAACATCCTGATTACTGCCTAAAGCAATTCCCTGATAATTTAATGCGACATATTTAATCGTATTGTTCCCGGCAACGGCAACCTGTGAATAAACGGTACTTTGTCCCCATGCAGGATTCATATCTGTTCCTGCCACATTGGTATAAGCATCGCTGAATACTGAAATTACATTTGCCTGACTTGCGGTCGGAGTTGGTGCCGCAGTAGCAGGTTCAGTCAGTGGGGCTCCTCCGGTTTTGTAGAAATAGATGTTGTCGAACCAGATAGTTCCATTTCCATCAAATTTAAATTGGATAATGTTCTTTAAATCGACACCTGAAAATGAAGACAATGGAATATCCACGCTTTTCCACCCTGATGTTGGCACTGTCAAACTATAAGCTTTTTCAGCAGGCCCGGGACTTATCAAATAAACGTTCAGTAAAGTTGAGTTAAGAGACCAGTAATCCAAATGTAAAAAGCCCATTCCAGAAACATCCTGATTGCTGCCCAATTGAATTCCCTGATAATTTAATCCGGTATATTTGAGGGTGTTATTTCCGGCAACTGCAACCTGTGACACAACAGTACCTTGTCCCCAGTTGGGGTTTAGATCTGTCCCAGCCACATTGGTGTAGGCATCGCTGAATACCGAAATAACATTGGCTTGAGTGGCAGTGGGAGTTGGAGCTGCAGTAACCGGCCCTGAGGGTACACTGCTGCTGAAAGTTATGTTGTCAAAATAGATCACATTATCAGCACTCCTCGCAGTGAAATCGGGGAATACGATAATTTGAGTGTAACCATTTTGCACCTGGGATGTAAAGTCGAACGTAAGTTCCTGCCATGCATTTACAACTGTATTTGGCACCTTAATTTCTCCCATCGACCAGCCATCAGCTTTTGCAAATTTTATTCCAACATCGCTTTTGACAGTCTTGTACACCATTATTTTCACTGTGCTGTGTGCTGCATCCAAATTGAATGTACCCATGGCGCCATTATCTGTTTGACAACCAGCCCATTGCTGACCTGCTGAAAGAGCTGTGAATTTAGCTACGGTTGAAGAGGTGTTGATTCCTGATGGATTCGGGTTTGCTACAAACTGCAGTGCCGGGCCTGTAGAGTTTTCAAAAGCAGTCCATGGCCAGCCTGCTCCATATCCGGATGCTTCAAAATCGATTGGATTGCCAAAAACGTATGGAGGATCTGCCTTGTAGAGATAGACATTGTCGATATAAACATTGGTTAAATCGCCTGAAAGGACCAACTGGGCCAGATGGGATCTGGTTGTTAATCCAGTAAACTTTGAGAATGGAATATCAATGCTAACCCAATTTTGAGAAGTCAAAGTAGGAGTAATAATGGAGACTTCCGAACTAACATCATCGCCGCCACCATATGTCCCATTTGCTCCGAAATCTACCAACATAATCTTGAATGTTTTACCTGTAGTCGCATCTGGTGTCCAGAGATCAAGATGAAAATTAGTCATGGTACTTGCATTGATTGGTTGAGATGTAAACTCAATACCCACGAAGTTAAGGTTGCGATACCGTATCACATCATTTCCCTTAACCTGAATAGCCGAATTTTCTGCTGTTGAATACTGCCAGTGCGTATTCCAGGAATCCACCTTCACATTTGTATAGGCGTTACTGTATAAAGAGAAAACCTTGTCTTTGTTAATCGTAGGGGTCGGAGCCGGATCGGTTGGTACAATCGGCTGACCTATTGAATTTACCGTAAACGAACCTTTCCCAGCCATATTCCCAACTTTGGCGGTAATAACTGCTGTACCTTTTCCTTCAGCTTTGACTATTCCCATATCGCTTACAGAAGCGACTGTCGGATTGGATGATACAAAAGTGATATACGACCCTGCCAAATTAATTTTCTGATCGATGCCAGTTGGCAGGTTAAATGTGGCATAAATACCTGATATCGTATTCATATCACCAATTTCAGCTTTGTTGATAATCGAGTCTTTTCCATTAAAGATTCCAACTGCCGAATGGGCAATAGTTCCCAATTTTTCAAACTTAACTTCATCTATCCAGAAAGTATAACCTTTCCCATTTTGAGGCGATGCCGAATAAAAAAACATGCCATGTTCTTGCTTAAGCACTGAGGGATCGGGAAGTAAAATATAAAATTTCGCCCAATTTGTATTTAGTGCTACATTTGAGATAGAA
>CAIYPA010000202.1 GCA_903927965.1 uncultured Bacteroidia bacterium
GCAAGGATTTCCATACAATTTTGCGGCTACCGCGCATGTAGCGACGAACAGGGTGCAATTCGCCCCTATAAAGGGATCAGCCCGCTCGATACGGCTAAATATATCCTGACAAGAACCTGCTGAAAAAATGGCCCGAATCAGGACCAACAATCGATTGCGAAATTTTTGGAATAGGGAAAGGATATTCACAACCAGTGGTTTATAAGGGAATTATTTATGTTACCGGAATTAAAAAGGATACAATGGATGTAATTTCGGCTTATGATCAAAGGGGCAAATTGATTTGGGATCAAGATTATGGACGATCATGGCCAAATTCTTATCCCGATTCCCGATGTACCCCTACCATACAGAACGATAAAATATACTTGATAAGTGGTATGGGCGAAGTTTGCTGTCTTGATGCTCGTGATGGGAAAAAGGTATGGTTTCAGGATGCTCAAAAAGAATTTCAAGGAAGATCTGGATTTTGGGGTATATCAGAGTCCGTCCTTCTGACTGATATGGCAGCTCTTTATGTCACAGGAGGAGAGGAGACGACAGTTGTATCCTTCGACAAGATAACAGGCAAATTAATCTGGAAAACAAAGAGTGTTGGAGGAACCAGTTCATATGCTTCATCTCAACTTATCGAACGCAATGGGATGAAAATCATACTAGCAGAGACGGCAAATAGCTTGATTGGAGTTAATTCGGCTGATGGAGAGATCCTCTGGAATTTTGATCTTACTCCGTATGAGCTTGGGAATTGGGGAAAAATTAATCCAAATACCCCAATATATTATGATGGTGATATTTTTGAAACAAGTGGTTACAATCATATTGCCATCATGGTTTCTCTTTCGGCAAATGGAAGATCCGTGTCATTAAAATGGAAGAATGAGGTTATAGATACTCAGATTGGCGGTGATGTGCTGTTTGAGGGTAATTTATATGGCTCCAATTGGATTAATAATAACAAAGGAAAATGGGTGTCAGTCAGTTGGCAGACTGGCAAGACAAACTGGGAAAAATGCTGGCATACAAAAGGTTCTATAATTGCAGCAGATGGTTTACTTTATTGTTTGGAAGAAAAAGGTGGGAATATAGCCTTAGTTCAACCTGACTCAACTGATTTTAAAATTATCAGTACTTTTAAATTTGATGGAGGTGAAGGTCCATTCTGGGCTCATCCTGCAATTTATGATGGCAAACTATATCTTCGGCACGGAAACATACTACGGAGCTATAATATTAAGAGGTGATCTTTTACTAAAGATATACTCGCTAATTCCATTATCTGCTCATCACCGAGTCAAATTGGGTGTTAAATATTGGTGTTAAAAATTTGGCGATTTAGATATAATGGTATTGATTATTTTGTTGGACGTAGGATGTCTAATTATCTGGCACATTCAACTCAGAAAATTCATTACCTCTTATCCAATTTTTTTCTTTTCTAGCTAAACTGGTCGTGAAAGGAGGATAGAGGATCTATTTATTTTATGGGTTATTACCTTAATTAACTGAAGTGATTTATTCATCCTGGAATGTCAATCATACTACTTTACGCGTTCTTTCGATTTCTCTTCAAAAACACAATGCTTTCCCTATTCTTTCCCCTTGAATGAAGAAAACAGCTGATAATCAGCGAGTTTCAGCCAATGATCGTATCCGAAACTAGTGGAAAATTGAACCTTAATAAAGCAATTATAGATTTTTCGAAAGTGTTAGATATTATGCCACGAATAAGAAATAGACTTGAAAATGGGGGTCTAAAGACTCCAAATTAATCTGTTCCCTATTTAATCATCGGCAAGTATTTATCACGGTTCTCAATAATTACCCAAAGTTCAATTCCTAGGAGGACAAGTGCCATGGGCAGTCCTGATGGTGCAATAAAAATGTGAGTTAAAATTATTCCTGCAAGGACAGGAAAAATTATTATGGCCCCAAGCGCCCTAAATTTATTAGTGATGAAGAGTATGCCACCAACAATTTCAGCAACCCCAACAAGAGGGAGGAGCCAACCTATTTCTTTAATCGCCCCCATTAACTTAATCATGTTTTCTGGCATATCTTTAGGCATGGGGATGTAATTAAAAAATTTATTTAGACCAGAATTAATGAACATTAGTCCAAACAGGAGGCTTACACCGAATAAAATTTTCTTTTTCATATTTTTTCTTCTTTTTGGTTAATAATTGCAAATATACAATTTTGTATCCTATAAATAAAAAAAACCCCATAATCTGTTGATTATAGAGGTTTTAGCAATCTATCAAAGTACCCGGGGCGGGACTTGAACCCGCACGGCCATAATGGCCATTGGATTTTAAGTCCAACGTGTCTACCATTCCACCACCTGGGCATTACGATGAGCGGGAAACGAGACTCGGACTCGCGACCCCGACCTTGGCAAGGTCGTGCTCTACCAACTGAGCTATTCCCGCAATAACATTTTGCTTAACTCCCAATAACCAACTTTTCAACTAAACTTCAAACGGTATTATTGTTCCTGCTAAGCGGTTGCAAATATAAAAGTTTTTTTTTACTCTGAAAACAGATTAACAAATTATCGGCCTTTCATGTCATCTTTTTTATTTTGAAATTTATATTGTTGAATATCTGTTATTTACAGATATTCAATTTGATTGAAATTTACTTATGACGGAAGGATAAAACTACATTTGGTTCCTATCAATCCAAGATGAAAATCTATTATATTACATATCAACACCTTACGCACTAAAACCCTTAAATGCCTTTAACAGGATACTTTTTCCAAACCAAACCTGTATCCAGAAAATTCAAAAGACCATTTTTTTGAACCTATTGGTCAAACAAAAAAGACAAACTATGTAAACATGAAAAAATATTTACTATATTGCGGGATAAAATTAGGAATATGGAAACAAAATTTGCCCCGGCTGAAAGAAGTTCGTACGAAAACGTACTGAGAAGCAACCTCAGTCTCGATAAGATTACTTATCTGAACGACATATTTTGCTCGCTCTCTTTTATCTTTTGTATCCTTAACGAACAACGGCAGATCGTTTACACAAACGATATTCTCATGAAAACGCTCAATGTTGTGAACGTTAAACAGGTATTGGGCAAACGGTTCGGTGAAGCAATCAACTGCCGGTTTGCCTTTCAGGAGGAGGGTGGATGTGGTACAACCGAGCATTGCCGTTATTGTGGTGCAGTAAATGCCATGTTGCAATGTCAGCAAACAGGGCAAAAAACGACTTCGGAATGTAGGGTCCGAAGGATGGTCAACAACACCGAGAATTTCCTCGACATCGAAGTTACGGCGACCCCTTTTGTCCACGACAATTCCAATTACACCATATTTTCGTTGTTGGACATTACCGACCGTAAACGCAGGGCGATCATCGAAAAGATCTTTTTTCACGATGTGATGAACGTTGCTGCAGGCTTACAAGGATTTTTCGATTTGTACAATATGATTGACGATGATGAAAAACAGGATTTTGTAAAAATGGGAGCATCCCTCTGCCAACAGATCATTGATGAGATCAGTACACAAAGATTGCTGGCCCAGGCTGAAAACCATGAACTGGTCGTCAATCATCAATCCTTGGATAGTCTCTCGTTTATTCAACAGATTGCCAGCGATATGCAGTTTCTTGAAGTGGCAAAAGAAAAGAAGGTCGAAGTTGGACCCTCGGATCATATTCAGTTTGAAAGTGATCCTGTCCTACTCAGGCGGGTCCTCAACAATATGGTAAAAAATGCACTTGAGGCCAGCTTGCCCGGAGAAACAGTCACAATAACAACGAGTAAATTTGAAGACAAATTGAAATTTGCAGTCCACAACCCAAAATTCATGCCCCGCGAAGTCGAAATGCAGGTTTTCATGCGATCCTTTTCAACAAAAGGGGCCCAGCGCGGCTTAGGGACTTACAGCATGAAAATCCTAGGCGAGCAGCACCTTGGAGGAAAGGTCGATTTTACCACTTCTGAAACTGATGGCACAACTTTCTTTATTGTACTTTAACAGGAGCTGCTTTTTTAATTACTGAAAGTTCTTTTTTAACGAAATGGTATTTTACCTGAAGTTGGGGACGGTAGGCAGCTTTTTGGATTTCTTCGCCCGAAAAAACATTCCACATCGACTGTTTCAACTGACTTCCATCGGAAAGGTTATCATCAGGGGAAAATTGCAGCCTGAACTGAATTTTTGAAGTCGCTGAATTCCTCTTCAGTAAGGCAACCATTTTTGATGTTACCACCAATGGATGTTCGGTCAAAACACTGTATCCGGTCACTGCGATTGTACCACAGCTATCAATGGGCTGCAAATCATAATCACTGATATCCAGATTCGCATAATCAACCAAATAACATTGGACCGTCCGGGCACCATCGCCATTAAAGGGGTGCATATTTGTATTTGCCTCAAAAACTTTTAAGGTTGCCTTGTCTATCACCAATACCTCACCTGCTTTGGGCTGAATGGTCGAAAAGTCAAAGCTAATGAAACCGCGCATTGCAAATCCTTCGGCATTCCAACCCATAATGATCTCCTTTCCCTGTCCTCCTGAATAATAGGGTTGCAAAAATCTCGGTTTTGAATCTGTAATGTAACCCTCATTATCGGGATCAGAAATAAAGGATTTTGTAAAGTATTGGATCTTAACAACCTGAGAATAACTCAAAACACAAACAAACACGTTTAATACGAATATGAGCATTAATTTTTTCATTTATTTGATTTTAGTCCTTGTGAATAATAAGTTCAACAAACTAACTCATTTTAAGTGACAATCTACCTATGAAATTGCCATAACTTAAATCGTTAAATTGAAATTGGTGGATAATAATTATCTTTGCCCGTTGGTGATGAGATTAAGCTCCTCAGGATGCGGGATTCTTGATGTTTACTATAAAAATTGAAACCAACTATCATATGGCTAAGACGATTAGTTATTTCGATGAGTTAAAGAAGTTAAAAGGATATTTCAAAAGTGATAGCAACGAAGACGCCAAACGTCCTTTGCTTTATCCCCTATTCAAAAAACTATTTGGTGATAAATTCAAAATCAAATCAGATGCCTGCGGTGCGGATGTTTATATTGATGGTAAAATAATCGTTGAGGCAAAAACAGATTCAGCAGATTGGCTTGAAGGTTTTTATCAGGCTTTGCATTATCATAAAAAATTCGGGCTCTCCTATTCAATGATTATTGTAATCGCCAATCGGTTTATTGGAATTTGGAAAGCCAATAAAATACCCGAATATGCTGCTGTTTTGTCTTTCATGGCCGATGCAAGTACGGCCCCAAATAAAATAGGAAAAGAAAACGCAAAGAAAACAAGCAACGCAACAAAAAAGGAGATTCAAAACGATGCAATTTATTGGCTTGAACCCAAGGATCTTACCGGGAATTTTTTCAAAAATGAAGGGAAAAGCCTTGATTATGAAATATATGAAATTCTTAACATCTTAAAAAACACCGATACTGAAAGAATCCAAATCCATACACACAATTTTATCCAATCGATAGAGTATTTTAAAAAGTTTTTTGAGAACCCAATCGATGCAATTCATTGCTTTTATTCGATTGTAGCTTATTGGGATATTACAAGCACAGTTGCGACCAACGATTATTTGGACACCTTTCAAGTGATAGGTTTTAAGGGACATCAGTTGAGTGAACAGGTTGCCATAAATTCAAAATATTTCTCTGAACTGAAAAAATACATTGAAAGTCATTTTATTTTTACCAATCAAGGATCAGGGTTAACCATCGATTATTACTTCAGCCGGTTCGATGAAGCGTTGTCAGCCATTGACCCTGATTACGTTAGGCAACATGGGATATTCTTTACAAACAGTAATCTTGGTAAGTTCGCATTGTGGTTTGCAAGTCAAAAAATTTCTGAAAGAATTGGTGAAGATTACATTGTTTTCGATCCTGCCGGAGGTTCGGGAAATTTGATTTCGAGCTGGAGAATGAATTTACGCCATAAAATTGTTTCTGAACTGCAGCCCGATTTATTGAGGACTATCGAACGACGTATGAAAATTGACCCCTGGCATGTTGAATCCGGTTTCACTATCATACCTAAGACATTAGAAAAAAAAGGTTTGAATTTTCTGGATAAAAGTGCGTCCGAGTATTTGAAAATTATAAGTAAAGAATTGGCAGAAAAAAACCAAAAACTCGAAAGGCCAATTGCATTTCTGCTTAACCCACCTTTTAAAAATACTCGCGAGGAGGTTTCTATCAGAAATGAAAAGGATGCAGATTATTTAATTGACCCCGACATTATTGAAATTGCAGGTGCTGATGCTGTGAAAGAGAGATATCTGTCCTTTATTGCCCAGATAATTAACCTTTGTAAGGAACAAGATAAGAGTTATCCCAATCAAAAACATTTGTTAATGGTGTTTACGCCAACCTCCTGGTTAATCCCTCGCATCGCGTTCAAGGAATTTCGAAAAATATTTGACCATTATTTTGGCTATATTGATGGTTTTATTGTCAAGAGCAACGAATTTTTTAAGATTCAAGGATCATGGCCCGTTGCTTTTACGATCTGGGAATTTTCAATAGAAGAAAATAGGGAAAACAAAGTAAGTTTATTTGATTTGAACGAATTGTCTGTCAATGATTTGACAATAAACTGGAATCAGGAAATCACAGGAATCAATTCTTCAATGAATGAGTTAATTTTAAAATCAAAGAAAATAAAGTTGTTCGATTATAGGACCAAAATTAAAGATACCTTACAAGCAATAACTTATGAAAATGGGGTTACTACACCTCAAAAAATGCAAAATTTCTACCGAAGCATAAATAAAGATGAGATTGGAAAAGAAATTATTAGTGGTTTTGCATTAAAAGATGACCGACATAAAAGGATCAAAGCACCGCATGGAAATGTTAATGGTACTTTTGTTGGCTTTATGGACGATTTAAGCCCCGTTCGCATCCATCCCAGAAATGATATAAGATATATCAACAAAACTTCCAAAGATTTTTTATGGTTTAGGCTCGATACCTCAATTAAAGACGGAAACAAATCCAAATGCTTCAATGGGCCAACCGACAATCGCAGTTACTGTGCATACGATTTGGTAAGTGCCAAAAAACTAACTACCTGGTTTGCAATCAACAAGATATTAATGGCGGAATCTCCGGTCTGGGCAAATCAATACGATGTATGGAATCCCCTTATCGAACAAGATTCGGCAAGTTATTTCCATGCGCTTTGTTTGGCATTTGTTTTGGCCGAGAACCGGTGTATTGTTATGAAATTTGAGAAGGACAATCCCTTAATCGGCGCACCAGAGATATTTGTGGACAATCCACTTTGTCCGAGCAATAAAGAGAGCTTTTGGGCCACTACTTTGGACAACGAAATAAAACCTGAACATGCAATTGCCTTCGCTTTGGTCCAGAAAATTAAAGAACTGTACAAAATCTGGAATTTGAATTATTGCAAGGGCCAATTTTTAGTCGATGTTGGTTTAAAGGAGGAACCCTATTTCAAATATTTCCAATACAAAGATTTTTTAACGCCTTATTCGGGTCTGATACAGATAAAAAAATACTCACAACTATCTGGTTTAGAGGATTTGGAAAGACTATTTGGTGAAATAGGCGAACTTACAAAAAAAGTAAAAGCCCAAATAAATACCTTGCTGATTGATGATTATAGGTACTTTGAATGAAATTAAATATCCTCAAGGTTGCTTCAACCTTGAGGATATTTAAAAAACGCCTAATTATTTCTTTGCAACCTTAACTGCCACAGCCTCTTTAAGCGACTGGCCGGGATAGCTGATTGTGTATTTTCCCGATCCAAGATTGAATTGTTGGCCATTCTTAACCGGGACAATACTTGCAGTAAATGGCAACCCATTTACTTTGATCTGGGAAGGTTTCGCATAAGGCAAGGCAACCGTAGCGGTCGCATTCGCCGGGATTTCAACTTCGTAAACAAAATCCTCATTTTCGAACTTCCAGGCTGATGAAACTTTACCATAAAGGGTTGAAATTTCAGACTTCGTTTGGGTCAGTCCACCTCCAGGATGTGGCGCAAGCAGGATGTGTTTGTAACCTGGCTGTGCCGGATCAATGTCAATACCGGCTACGTGCCTGTATAGCCACTCCCCTATTGCCCCATAGGCATAATGGTTAAAGCTGTTCATGCCAACGTCCTGAAACGTGCCATCTGGTTTCTGGCCGTCCCAACGTTCCCAGATTGTTGTAGCACCCTGTAAGACAGGATATAACCATGAAGGGTATTTCTTGTTGTTGAGCAACATAAAGGCTAGGTCATCGCGCCCGATTGCCGAAAGGGTTTTGCACAACAGTGGTGTACCGACAAACCCTGTCGTCAGGTGTTTGAATTTTTCAACATCGGAAGCAAAGTAGGCAGCTGCTTTAGGAACCATGTTTGCAGGAAGAAGATCGAAAGCAAGTGCCAAAGCATAGGCAGTCTGGGTATGTGAAACCAGTCGGCCATTCGCTGTAACAAACTCACGATTAAATGCTTCCTTAATATCACTGGCCAATTTCTGGTAAGTAGCTGCATCTTCGTTCTGTCCTATAATATTTGCAATCTTACTCAACAAACTCGTTGAATAACAATAGTATGCAGTAGCAATCAGATCTTTTTCGGTTGTAGCCCCCGGATAGTCGGAATTGGTTGTGGCAAATGCGAGCCAATCGCCAAAATGGGCATCACCAGTCCAAAGATTGTCAGCTCCTGCCCTACCCTTCATGTAATTGACCCAACCCTTCATACTTGGGTATTGCCTCTCAAGGATACGCTGATCGCCATACGAGAGATAAACAGTCCATGGAACGATCACAGAAACGTCGGCCCATGCTGTGGAACCGCCACCACCGTTCAAAACATCGGGGATCACATGGGGAACTTTTCCATCAGGAAGCTGGTCGGCAGCAACGTCGCCTAGCCATTTTGTATAAAAAGCTGCAACGTCGAAGTTAAACGCGGCAGTCATGCTAAATACCTGCGCATCACCTGTCCAACCAAGCCTTTCGTCACGCTGGGGACAATCGGTAGGCACATCGACAAAATTGCCTTTCTGTCCCCATTGGATATTGTGCTGCAATTTATTGATCAAAGTATCCGAACAACTAAATGTTCCGGTAGGTTTCATATCCGAATGAACAACAATCCCAGTGATCTGGTCAAGAGTAGGAATTGAAGAAAGTCCTTCGACTTTTAAGTAACGGAAACCATGGAATGTAAAACTAGGCTCATATACCTCATTGCCAGCGCCTTTGAGAATGTAAACATCGGTTGCTTTGGCAGCACGAAGGTTATCCGTATAGAAATTGCCTGCCTTGTCAAGGACCTCAGCAAATTTCAAAGTCAACAAGTCACCTTTTTTCCCGCTCATTTTGATCCTGACCCATCCTACCATATTCTGTCCAAGGTCGTAAACATTTTCGCCCTTGGGAGTTACGATTTGTTTTATCGGTTTAATTTCCTGAATTGCCTTAACAGGAACACCTTGCGGTGCAATCAGGATGTCCTTCTTCCCATCAATTGGAACAACATTGGTCCATTTGCCCATGTCGTAACCTGTTTTTGTCCATTCCCCCAATTCAAGATTCGCGTCGTAACGTTCGCCATTGTAAATATCCGATTCAACAATCGGGCCATTGGCTGTTATCTTCCAACTTTTGTCGGACGATACAGTTTCGATAGAACCATCTGTAAATGTGATCTGTAACTGCAGCAAAAAAGCCAATTTTTTACCGTAATAATCGCTTTGCTTTGAAAACCCGATATTCCCGCGGTACCAGCCATCGGCAAGTACGGCACCAATTGCGTTCTGGGGTTTCAACATCGAAGTGACATCATAGGTTTGATATTGCAACCGTTTGTTGTAACTTGTCCAACCCGGTGTAAAAAGATCGGAGGAGACCTTTGCCCCATTGATGTACAACTGATACAAACCCAAAGAAGTTACATAGGCCTTTGCCGATTTGACTGTTTTTGAAACAGCAAATTCCTTTCTGAAATATTGGGCCGGTTTTGACCCTTTTGCCTCATTTTCTTCACCATACGAAATCCAGGTGGCCTTCCAATCATTTGGGTTCAGAATCCCCATTTCCCACCATGCAGGTTCGCTCCATGCCGATGGTTTGCCTTTACTGTCCCACACCCTGACTTGCCAATAAACCCTTTGCATTGAAACAAGGGCAGACCCGTTATACGCAACCCCCACAGATTGCGATGAGGCAATCTTTCCCGTTGACCAAACCAACTGTTTTGAATTTAGCTGTCCAACAGTTGCGGCAGCCTTTATTTCATACGCAGTTTGGACGACATCATTTTCGGTGGAAACCAGTTGCCAGCTTAACCTGGGCTGCTTCACATCGATTCCCAATGGATTCGTCTTGTATTCACAAATAAGTTGTTTCACTTCTGTTTTGGCAATCGCAGAAACCGTGAAACAATTGATGATCAACAACAGGGCAATGATCCCTGAATAGAAATTGGTTTTTTTCATGAAAAAGAAATAATTAGAAATTACTGAAATAATTAGAAATAACTTGAAATAGTTGAAATACATGGAAATATATTGAAATATTTAGAGATGCTAATGTTTTAGTTTTTTTTCACTGGCAGGAAGGAATTTGTGACTTCATCGGTATCCTTATATTTCACACGTAGTTCATTGAGTTTTTTGTGCAATTTTGCCTGGATTTCGGCATAAGCCGGATCGTTATAAACGCTCTTCATTTCGTGCGGATCTTTTTCAAGGTCGAACATTTCCCATTCGTCAACATCGTAATAGAAGTGGATCAGTTTGTAACGATCTGTCCTGACCCCATAATGGCGCTTGACAGCATGTTCAGCAGGATATTCATAATAGTGATAATAAATGGCATCCCTCCACTTCATCGATTTACCGTTCAAGAGGTTCCTGAAAGATTCGCCCTGCATCCCTTTATCGGGTTTTACACCGGCATAGTTTAAAAGTGTAGGAGCAAAATCGAGGTTCTGCACCATTTGCGTAATAACAGTTCCAGGTTTGATCTCTTTGGGATACCTGATTACCAACGGGGTGCGAAAGGATTCCTCGTACATGAACCTTTTGTCGAACCATCCATGCTCGCCAAGGTAAAACCCCTGATCGGAAGTATAAACAACAATCGTATTGTCGGTCAAACCGTTTTTGTCGAGATAATCAAGGACTTCCCCTACCCCATCATCAACCGATTGGATACATTTGAGATAATCGCGGATATAGCGTTGATATTTCCATTTTGCCAATTCCCTTCCTTGCAGCTTTGCCTTAATAAACGCGTCATTTTTAGGATTATATGCGGCACGCCAGGCAGCACGTTGCTGATCGTCCATCCGATTAAGGTTTGCGACAAACGGTGTTGGTTCACCTGTATAGGGGTCATTCTCAAATTTCATATCGTTGCCCCAGGTCATCACCTTTGTAATTTCCATTTCCTGGGTATGGGCAGCAGTTGTCCTTCCCGAATAATCATCAAAAAAATTCTCCGGAAAAGGAAATTCTTTGTCCTCAAAAAGGTTCAGGTATTTCTCTTCCGGCAACCAGTTCCTGTGAGGGGCTTTCTGGTGGTACAACATACAAAAAGGTTTTGATTTATCCCTTTTTTTATCCAACCAATCAAGGGCGAACTGGGTCGTCAAAGTGGTTACATATCCATGATACTGCTTTTTGACCCCGTTTTCGATAAAGTCAGGATTGTAGTATTGCCCCTGTCCCGGAAGAACATTTGAATAATCGAAACCCTGGGGAAGTCCATCGAGATGGATTTTGCCAATCAGGGCAGTTTGATAACCGTTTTGCTGCAATAATTTTGGGAAGCTGTTTTGATCCCAGTTAAACCCGCCCCTGTTGTCAATCTTACCGTTCAGGTGACTGAATTTGCCTGTGAGCATTACGGCACGGCTTGGGGCACTTATTGAATTGGTAACAAACGCCTTTGTGAAAATCGCCCCACCTTTAGCGATCCTATCAATATTGGGGGTTGAATTCAGACCATATCCATAAGCACTAATTGCCTGATAAGCATGGTCATCGCTCATGATATAGAGAATATTCGGTTGCTTTTGAACAGTTGGGTTTGCACTGCAATTCGGAACCAACCCAGTGGAACACAAACCCAGAGTAAAAACAATATTGGTTTTGTTCATGATTTAATATATTAACAGTTAATTAGTTAGCAATATTTAAATATTTATTCCCCAAATAAAAAAGAATGTTGAACATGATCAAAGCTGACTTATTTCTTTTCCGGAAAGTTCAATCGTAACGATAAGGCCTCCATCTTCCATATTTTCTATTTTAAAATTACCCTTGTACAATTCCACGATCCGTTTTACGATAATCAATCCAAGACCTGACCCTTGTTGTTCATAAATATTGCGATCAAATTGCATGTAGGCTTCAATTTTTTGGATATTGGCTGCGGTAATTCCCATACCGTGATCCCTAACCGTCAATGTGAAAGTTCCGTTATCTACACGAGTGTTTAATGAAACCTGAGTTCCCACAGGGGAAAATTTAAATGCATTGTCAAGCAATTCTTCCACAATTTTTGCGAAGTCGAGTTGTGGCATATAGACTATCCCTTTCATTGTTGTCAATTCAAGATCAATTAACCTGTTATGATTTTTAGCGACCTTGAAAGCTTCCTTTTTACATATTTCATCCGGATTGGATAGTACAAATTGTACGATATGATCAGCCTTGGCTAGTTCCAACCGTGCATAGATCAGGTAATTCTCGATCAACCGGAAAAGCCTTACAGCACTTAAATAGATATCACTGCCAATTTTTGGGAGTTCCTCCTGGGTGAAGGATTCAGGGTAATCCTTTAGCATTTGGCCATAACCCAAAATCCCGTTTAAGGGTGTCCTCAACTCGTGTGGAAGCCTGGTTATGATATTTTTACGCAATTCGGTAAGGGCAATTTCGGCATGTTCTTTAATGGCAACCGATTTTTTTATCCGTGCTTCTACGACCTTAATCAATTCATCGCGTGTAAATGGTTTTGAGATGTAATCATCGGAACCCAGCTCCATACCAACCCTGACATCAGCCCGTTCAGCCATGGCTGACAAAAAAACAAATGGGATGAGTTTTGTTGTTTCGTTTTCCCTGACAAGTTTCAACAATTCATAACCGTCCATTTCAGGCATCATAATGTCGCAAAGAATAAGGTCAGGCATATTCTGTAATGTCATTTGATATCCGTAAATACCATTTTCCGCCTCAATAACTTCATATCCCTCAAAACCAAGCACATCACAAATCCCTTTGCGAAGTGATGATTCATCCTCAATAACCAGTATTTTTTTCATCTGAACAAATTAAGATTAGATTGTTAATTTTATCGGTAATTGAACAACAAAAGTAGTCCCTTTTTCAGGAAAACTTACAAAATTAATTTTGCCATTATGTAATCTTACTGCATCCTTTACGATATTCAAACCTAAACCAGTGCCTTGAATTTGTTTCACATTGCCAGCCCTGTAAAAAGGCTGGAAAAGGTATTTTTGATCGGCTTCCGGGATGCCGATGCCATTGTCCTGAACGCTAAGGAATATACTATCATCTTGTCTGTATAACCTGACTTTTACGACAGCGTTACCCCGGGAATATTTCAATGCATTGGATATCAGATTATTCAACACCTGTCTAATCAAACGTATATCCAGATTCATATTAAACGTTTCAAATTCAGTCTCAAATTCAATCCTATTTCCAGGTTCAACATCGGAATTGAAATTTTCAAGGGTATTATGGCATAAAAGAACAAGGTCAACTATTTGGGGACTAAATGGGACCTGTCCTTCCTGAATTTTTGATACCTGCATGACTTCGTTCACAATATTCGTCAAATGAAGGACCTGGTCCTTTACATTTTGTAGTTTAGAAATGATTTGTTCTTCGCTCAACATTTGCCAATAAGAAATCAAAGATTCACTAGTAATCAATATGGAAGCAAGTGGCGTCCGGAATTCATGTGAAGCCATTGAAACAAATCTCGATTTCAGGTCGTTCAGTTCCTTTTCCTTTGCTATTGCTGCGATTAAGCTTTCTTCCAATTGTTTACGTTTTGTAATATCGATTTTGATTGCGATAAATCCGGAAATTTCCCCGTTGTTTTGGAGAATTGGCGTAATTGTCTGTTCTTCAGGATAAAAAGAATTGTCTTTTCTTTTGTTGACAATCTCTCCGCTCCAAACCATTCCACCCAAAATAGTTTTCCAAAGATCATTATATAATTCAGGTTTTTGCTCACCCGATTTTACAAGGCTTCCAATGCCAATGCCAAGTATCTCTGACTGTTCATAACCTGTAAGCCTTGAGAATGCAGAGTTGGCCCATTGAATTTTACCGTGAATATCAGTAATGATGATTGCCAGCGCAAACGATTCAAAAGCAGCACTTTGCATTTTAAGGGCTGCCTCCACCTGTTTCCGTTGGGTAATTTCGATTGCATAACCCGAAATTCCAATCACCTCCCCACTCCGGTTTAAAACCGGGAATTTATAGGTTTCGTACCAAACCGACTGGTTATCAGCTACCTCATGTACTTCAAACACTCCAGGGATCAAAGTTTTAATAATTTCTTCATCTTGATCCTTAAAGCGTTTAGCATCAGCTATTGGGAAAATATCGTAATCGGTCAGGCCAATAACGCTCAGCTTATTTGGGCCAGGATAATTTTTCAGGTATTGGTCGTTACGTGTATTTACGATCAGAATTCTCCCTTGCTTATCCTTAAGCCAGAACATTCCAGGGTGGTTATTGATAACTGCCGACAGGTAGGATTCCCGCAACTCAAGTTCACGTTGGGTCTTTTGCCGCTCGGTGATATCGCGTGAGATCCCAAAAAGAACATCTATATTGTCCCATTTACCCTTGACGACACGGGTTTCGACAGGAATAGTTTTACCTTGTTTTGTATATAATGGCACAGGACAAAATGAAATACGTCCCGCAATCATCTCACCCACAATAAAACCAGCTTCCTCCCGCCGTTCGGGAGGGTGAACACCGAGGACATGCATCCCCTTTAATTCTTCCAAAGTATAACCTAGCCGGGTTTCCACGACTGAATTGACAATCATTATGTTTCCATTGTTATCGAGAATAAACATAAAGTCATCAATCGTATCGAAAAGTTCCTTGAAATTCTGCTGGCTCGACAGTAAGGCCTTTTCGGCAAAAATCCTTGAAATAGTGCCACCAAGTTGCAATGCAATCGCTTCAAGCGAAAGATGCGTATTGATA
>CAIYPA010000203.1 GCA_903927965.1 uncultured Bacteroidia bacterium
AAGAGATTTATTTCCCAAATTGGGATATAAATTTTTTCGATGCTAAATGTTTGTCTTACTCGCCTTCCAAGCCTCCGCAACTTGTTCCACAAATGGTTTGCAATGGTTGAAAAACAGTCTGTACCCTTCGCACAAATAATTTAAACCAGGTTCACCATCCGGTGTGGACAGGAAACGGTCTTTTGGACAGGCTCCATTGCACATTGTAAGCACTTCACATCTAAGGCAATAGTCAAGAAGGGAATCATGTTTGGCATTGCCGAATTCACTCTGTTGCTCACTTTCAAGCAATTGAACCAGAGTAGTTTGGGCAATATTTCCAACAAGGTGTTCCTGATCGACATAATGGTCGCAGGAGTAAAAATCGCCATTGTATTCCACAACAGGGACGCCGCCACATGTGCTTTTAAAGATGCAAAGGGAATGTTCCAGATTGAAAGCTGTCCGAAGTGCCTCTTCAACGATTTGTATTTTTATGTTCCCGATGTCGGAGGAGACCCATTCATCGAAGATGGTGCATAGGAATTCGCCAAAAGCTTTTGAAGGCACAGTACGTTCGGAAATCTTCCCATTGATTGGATCCGGTTTTTCGACAAGCGGAATAAAGGTCAAAAAATTGACATTCAATGATTTGAAAAAACGATAGGTTTCAAGGGGATACCTGACGTTGGTAGAATTGACCACACATAGTATTTCGCATGGGATCTCATATTTTTTCAACAATTGAAAGCCACGGATGACCTCCGCAAAACTGGATCTCCCGTCTTTTCGAAAACGGTGTACCGAATACAATTCCTCAGGTCCGTCGAGGCTAATCCCAACAATGAAATTCTCCTTTTTCAGGAATTGGCACCAATCGTCATCGAGCAATGTCCCGTTGGTTTGAATGCCGTTGAGCAACCTGAAATTTTTGGGAAGGTGTTTCTTTTGAAGTGCAACAACCTGTTGAAAAAACTTTAATCCGGCCAATGTCGGTTCGCCGCCATGCCACGAAAAAAAGATATCAGGCCCGGCAGATGCACGAATGTGTTGAATGATATATTCTTCCAATAACCCATCCGACATGTGGAAGGTTTTTTTGTCGGGATAAAGACCCTGTTTTTCAAGGTAATAGCAATACCCGCAAGCGAGGTTGCATTGCGCCCCTATAGGTTTTGCAAATATTTGGAAATTGTCCATAATGTCATTATGTTGTTTAAAATCATAATTTGTAGATTTCATAATTTTGTCCCTAACGGGACACACACCAACACCGTTTTATTTTCTACCTATATTTAGTACCTAACGGTACATTACCATTGACCTCTAAATAAAATCAAAATGCTAATGCGTTAATAAACAATGTATTATTGAATATTTCTTGTTTGGGATCCAATATTGGTAGAATTGTAATTTTGTCCCTAACGGGACACATACAACCCTCGCTATTTTTCTACCTACATTTCATGCCTAACAGCACAATGCTGTAATCCGGAAATAAAACATTAACATATTAATATCCAACGCATTAAAGAAATTGTCCCGTTAGGGACCCAATATAGGTAGAAAAGGATAACCCACAATTAATTAAATCCCTTTAGGGATGACATAAAATATTGAAATACAATGCCATAAATCATTAAATCAGGACCATCCATTTCTAATACACCCGTTTACCTGCTTCACATGCTTCAATCAATTTTTCCAATCGCGATATCTGTGTGGCTTCCTGTATGCCACTCATTACAAAAAAGATACACGATTTCTTATAGGAAGGTGGCTGGACCATAAAAAAATCCCATGCTTTCTGATGCTCATTAAAACGGGCCTCCAGCATTGGATCCAGCTTTTCGGGTTGATTTTCGTAACTATAAATCCCTGAACGCGCTTCGCTCCGTTTCTCAAAAGCTGCCAAACCTTGTGGCATCATTTTCCCATTTTTGATCAATTCCTCCACTTTCTTGATGTTCACCGCACTCCATATACTTTTGGGTTTTCGGGGAGTAAATCGGATACAATAACTGGATTCATCGACTGATTTCCGGAGTCCATCAATCCAACCATAACAAAGTGCTTCGTCAAGGGCATTTGAATAGGTAACCGAAGGTTTTCCGGTTGATATCTTATAATATCCAACCCAAATCTCAGTCATCGTTTCTGAATTGACTTCCAGCCAATTGCGGAATTCTTCCGGTGATTTGAAAAAAACAACCTCCATAATAGATGTAAGTAAAAGCAAATATAATTCTAATTTTGAAGCACCCCCAGCCCCTAAAGGGGAGCATTCCAAACATTGATTATCAATAATATAAGAAACATATCAATAATGGAATATTGAAGCTGCTATTTCCTTACAAAATTCAAATCCTGAAAATCGTAACTGAAATCGGTTTCTGGTGAGATCGGTTTCATCTTAAAACCTGTAGCCTGACCTTCGGCACCGAGGTTGAAAATGACAAACGCATCGGCTTTCATGCTCCGGTTGATCCATTTTACAGCAAACGTATTTCCTTTGTAGGACTTCATCTCGCCCCTCAACTGTGGGGAGCGGACCGATTGGAACCAAAGTTTTCCACCGATTTCCGATATCCTGACTTCACCCAGCCAATCGTCCTGATAGATTCCCGTGAAATTTCCCATAATGATGGGTTGCTTGTTTGCATTGATCACTGCATTGATCTCATCCTCAACTTTTTGTATTAGAATAGCATCCTCATTGTCCGATTTGGAGACGATCGTATCGTAATGCAGCACCCAATCTTCGGGAGCCAATCCAAGGTAGCTGTCCTTAATCGTGTTGCTGATCGAATTAAATGCTGCACCCGATTCCTGGTTGGTCAGTACCACAATTCCAAGTTTCAATTCCGGCAACAAGGTCACCTGGGTGACCATCCCTTCCATTCCACCCGTATGCGACACCTGTTTAGTCCCTTTGATGTCGGTGAGGAACCAACCCAACCCGTAGGCACTAAAATGGCTGTTGTATTTGTCTGCCCTTGTAGGGATGATGGTTTGAGGGCTCCATATCTCTTTCTGGACAACAGTACTAAACAACTGTTTGACAGGATCATGGCCATATTTACCGTTATCAAGCTGACAGATCATCCATTTGCTCATATCGCTGATGCTAGAATAGATCCCGGCTGCCGAACACTGACCTGTTTTCACATCATGCCGTGGCACGACCTGAACTTTTTTGTCGATTACCGTATGTCCGTCGATCACGTTGGTTTTGTTTTTAAGCCTGGCAAACGAAGCCGCCGAACGGTCCATGGCAAGCGGGGACATGATCCTCTCCTCAACAAACTGTTCCCATGGTTCTCCTGAAACACGAGTAACAATCTCACCAGCAACCATATACAGCATATTGTCGTAATCGTATTTTGTCCTGAAAGGTGAGGACTGCTTTAAATACCTCAGGTTGTGGATAATATCCTTGATTGTAAAGTCTGACGAATCGGGCCAGACCATCAGGTCGCCGGCACCCAATCCCAATCCGCTCCGGTGGGTAATGAGGTCTTTGATCGTAAAATCTTCGGTAACATAAGGATTGTACATCCTGAACTCCGGTATGTAATTGATCACCTTATCGTTCCATGCCAGTTTCTTTTCATCCACCAAAATACCCAGGGTTGCGGTACAAAATGCCTTGCTGTTGGAAGCGATCCCGAACAAGGTATTTTCGTCCACTTTAGCACCTGTGCTGATTGAACTTACACCGTATCCCTTTGAATGGACAACTTTGCCATCCTTGACAATGGCCACTGCAATTCCGGGTACCTGGAACGTTTTCATTGTCCGTTCGACCAATTTATCGATGGCAACCGATGACAAAGGTTGCGAAAAGACAGTTAATGCACTTAATAACAGCAAATTAAATAATAAAGCGAGTTTTTTCATATCGTAAATTAAAAGGCTAAAATTACATTTTAAAAATAGGTTACAAAAATGATTAATTAATTGTTGAATAAGCCGAACTTGATCTTTTGACCCTTGAAGAGTTATTTGCCAATTCCGGACTTCCAAAAGATTGCGACAAGCATTTTGAGAACGATTTATTGTTAAAGATCAGGCATTTGTGAAAAAACAGAAGAATTTGAAAATGCGACAATTTGGAAATTTGAAAATACAGTTGGGGCGTGCTCTTGTTGCTGCCCTTTCCCATATCCCAGAACTCCGACTATATCGCACTATTATATAAATTTGCACTTCTCTATTTCCGGTGATTCCATCGCACGATTTTCACGTTTGATCCTTTTGAGGATTGGATCACAGACCTTTATAATTATTGTCATCCCCGTCCGATAGGGTATTGCTTCTTATCCGAACCTTCGAGCGCGGACGGTTTTCGTGCTGCCATTTTGCCCTGGGTTGCGCGTTTTTTTCTCCAGGGTGACGCGGTCCCTTTTCCCCGGGTAAGCGGTCCAGGGATCTTTCGATCTTTGACAGGAGTATTTGCTCTGGACCGCTAACCCGGGGTTATTTACGGGATTCCCCTACAGGGAAGCGAAGGTCGAAGGATTTTGAAAAGATTCCTAAGTGGATCATGCCTCGGAAGTCCAAAGATACTCTTAGAACCAATCTATACTCCGTAGGAATTATAGTATTGTAGAACAAATAATTAACCCATTTACCAGCGGCGCAATCTGATAGTAGTTGGAAGAGTGAATGATTAATGCGCCGCAAAGTAAAGGTTGAATGGAAGACAATATTTTGGATTGCGACACAATCTTTCAAAGGTTTTTCATCCCCGTCTGAATGGAGATCCGATCTTTTCCATACCTTAGTGCGCAGACGGTTTTGGGGTTGCTCCTATTTCCCTGGGTTATTCACGTTCGATCACTCCGGGACCATGGATTATATTGCTTTCGATTTTTGGAATCGTTTCAAAATCCTACTTTGCTTACTTCCCTGTATGGGAACCCCAATAATAACCCCGGGTTGGCGGTCCCAAGCAAAACCCCTTTAAAGGTATAAGGCTTCCTGGACCGCTTACCCGGGGAAAATGGGTCGTGCTACCCGGCAAAAAGGAACCGCCTACCCGGGGAAAAGGGAGTACCTACCAGGCAAAAAGGAACCGCCTACCCGGGGAAAGGGGAGTACCTACCCAGGAAGAATGAACTGCCTACCCTGAGAAATGGGACCACCGACCCTAAGAAAAAAGGGCCGCGCAATCCAGGCAAGAATGACAACACCCAAAACCGTCCTCGATCAAAAAACCAGAAAAATGCCCTTCGGACGTGGATGGAAGGAAAATCGTAACAAACGACAAACCATTAAATGTCAAAACCTCGCTCCACTTCGGTTTTGCCTCTCTTTTTTTCGGCTCGCTCACTTGCCCTCCGGTAGCTCAAAGGAATAGGCCGGAAAAGCAACCATTTACCCTGTGAAATACCCACTCAACCTGCTTTTTATATATCGCTTACCATAAGTCGTTTTTAAATATTTCTCCCTGTGGGTTGCATCCTGCTGATTTAAGCATCCTTCCCAATACACTAATTTCAAAGGTCTCCTGTCTTTTGTGGATTTTACATTTCCTTCTTCATGTTCTTTCATTCTGTTAAGCAAATTAGATGTATAACCAGTATAAAACTGATTGTCCTTTTCGCTAAATAACACATATATATAAAAGTAACTCATGATCGAACTATTTCACAGGGTGAACTACGGGACGAATACCAGGCGGAAGCCCAGAGAGTCGCGGCTATAGCCGGGAGTATCGTAGTACCGGTAATCCGAGCGACAGCAGATAGCGTTGCCGATCCACGAGCCACCGCGACGCACACGGCGCGCACCCGATTTTGCACCAACCGGATTATTTAAAAGTTTCTTATCATAATCACTGCCCCACCAATCCCAACACCACTCCCAAACATTGCCGCTCATATCGTACAAACCAAAATTGTTCGGGAGTTTAAGTCCAACAGGCTTGGTTTCATAATCGTTGTTTCCTTTGTACCAACCAACAAGGTCGAGGTTTTCACTACCGGAGTACTTGAAGACCTTATCGGCAGGATCGAAATTTCCTTTGTTGCCTTTGGCGGCATACTCCCACTCCGCCTCGGTCGGCAAACGAAAACCGGGCGAGGAAGGGTCAAGGACGAATTTATCCAATTCTTTGTCAGACAGGTTATTCATTTTCAATATTCCTGAATTTAGGAGCGGTCCGTAATCCTTTAATGCGTTGTTCAGTATCCCGCAAAACCTTACCGCATCGTACCACTTTACACTTTCTACCGGGTGTTGTTTGCCTTGAAAGCTTGATGGATTTTTGCCCGTAACCGTTTTGTACAGATCCTGGGTTACGGCGAAACGTGCCATGTAAAAAGCATTTACCGAAACTATTTTGCCGTCTTCACGCAGGAAGGAGCCTTTGGGTATCGAAACCAGGGTACAAGCCAACTGTTTATCAATTAACAATTGGTAGCCGGTAGCAGTGGGACGTATTTCAAAAGTTGCCATATCAATCTATTTTAAATACTTGTAACTTTTACCCGGCGATAGCTTTATCAATGGCTTCCACGATTTTCAAAAAATATTTGTTCAATAAACGGTCGTTTGGTTTCTCAATGTCTGCCAAATCCTCAAAAGGCATTAGTTTATTTTTGTCAATCAAGTCGGTAACACCATATTCGCTTTGGTAGGTTTTTACAATTTGTGTTTCTTTCAGGTCCTCGTTATTCTGAAAATTACACTGCCGAAGCAAAACCGGAACAATAATATAACCTTCCGATTTACGGCGTTCCAACATTTGCTTAAATTCAAGCATACCATATTCTGATCCAAGAAACTTCGGACTGACCAATAAAATTCCAATATTCGATTGATTCAATGCGGATTGTATCTCATTGTTCCAGTTACTACCTACTGGTATCTCCACATCCGACCATACAGAGTCGTATTTGTGTTTCGCCCTTGCCAAATAGCTTTTTATGTTTTCCTCGAAAATTTCACGCAGTTTCCTGTCCTTGCTTGAATACGAGATGAAAATCTTGTTTTTTGTGTCCGGCTTGGTACAATTCTCTTTGTTGTCCGATAATCCGTTGTTGTTGTAAACTTCGTGTAAAAGCTTTTCTATCACGACACGTTGTTTTCCAATTTTACAAAATATCGTTTTTCCCTTCGCTTCAATGTGCGATTTTATATCGTCTAATTCATAAAAATTTGGATTGTCGCTCTTTTCACAAACCGGACAATTGCATACAACCATTTCAGTATAATTGATATATGGGAAAGTATTTTTGTGGATGTATTCGACCTGTGTACGAATGGTATGCAAAAAAGCCCTACGCTTCTCTGCAATTTTTCCGGTTACCTTGATTCCAATATACTTTAAACCCTCTTTTGTTGTTTCCTGTTGCAAAACCTCAGCTATACAGTCATTACCGGCAAATACTGCGCCGGTTAGCCAGACTTTGCCATCATAAATATTCTCATGTAGCCTGACAATCAATCTGCTCATTAATCCCTCCGGCATAAAGGTGTATTGAAACCTGAAATGCAACTTTTCGTCATTTCCTAAATCATACTCCGATCTTTTGTCAGGCAGTTTCATAGGTACAACATAGAAACCTGCCTTGTGAGGCAGTTGGTAACAGATATCAAATTTATCTTTCAACATAAGGTTAAGCAGGAAACCACACTCGGCCCTCGTATAAGGTTGGGTATGCTTTTCGGTACATTCTTTTGAAAGCCAATGCCGGTAAAGTTTATTTTGTTCAAACTCACCATTTCTATCAATTACCAAAAGATCGCTTAAAACATCATAAATGGCGTTTGTGATCCAGTTTGGATCCAAAAAAACAGTGTTTTGAAGATTGGGGTCATTAAAATTAAGTGCAATGCCTATCTTGTGGAAGTATTCGAGAAGATATTCTATATCATCACTTTCCGTTAAGCCACATTCATTGCAAATTATTTCGAATTCACTTAGTTGTATATATTTCCGGTTACGCAGCTGATCAATTCTTTCACGAATTCCTTTCCATGGCTTTATAATCGTCTGACCAACAACCGGTAACGAAGATAAGTGAATCGCAATTTTTTCTTCAAAAGCTTCCCATGTTTTATTTAGGTTACTAAAATCAATCTCTCCACAATTGACAATGTTCAGTTCCGGAAAAATCTCTTTGTAAGTAATTTCATCAAAAGGTACGACAGTATCACTTTTTTTATTGCGGTTGAGCATCACGAGTACCGGGCTTTTTTTCCCCAGCAAATTGATAATATGAAACCAATAGCCATAACGTGTTTTCCCGCTTCTACCATCGGTCATTAAGATGTAAACAGAATCATCCGTTAAAAAATATTGATGGAGCATATATTGAATATCTTGACCGCCGAAATCCCAGATATGCGCTTTGATGTCGGGTAAATTACTCAAAGGATTTGCAAATAACCGGTTTGGTTTCACCTCGATGCCGAGTGTCGATGGCTGCTCGGGTTGGGGGACTTTAAAATTCCTGTCAAACAACAATTCCAATAAGGTGGTTTTACCTGCCGATGGTTCACCAACGATCAGTATCTTGGCTTCATAAGCCTTTTCAACAGAATATTTTGCTGCCTGTCTAAACCATTCGGATGTTTTTTCTTTACTCTGATCAACAATTTCTTTTGGCGGAGTAATAAGCGGTTCATTATTCCCAATATTAAAATCAAAATCCTCCTGCAGAAAAAAAACAGTCAGTCCAGACAGGTCAACCAGCTTATTTTCATTCAAATACAGATATCTTAATTTGGGAAAATTGGCACGTGACAAATCAATTTTAGTCAATGCATTTTTGCTCAGGTCGATCAGTTCGAGTTCCGGGAATTTGCCTTCAAAGGTGATATCTTCAAGTCCGTTGCCAAACAACAAAAGGGTTTGCAGCTTGGGGCAATTGCGGATTGTTGCTTTCTTTATGGCCCAGTTGTTCGCGTTCAGATAGCATAAATCGGGCTGTAATGTTTTGAAATCCAGATAGCTTAAATCTGCAGCTTTTGCTTTACCGGCATCTTTATCCTCCTCCATTGCATCATTACTGAGATACACCCATTTAAATCCAATAGTTCCTTCATCAAAAACAAAGCGTTTGTTGCTGATTCGCGATGTCCCAAAGAGAATATCCTGCTGCAAGTCTTTTAAGCTTATTGCGTAAAGAGGTTTTGCTTCTGTTTCCATATCAATTTTATATTTATCTGTTATTCAATATATTATAAGTTTATTCTAATCGTTGCCACCCATTTTATTCCCGACCACGAAGTGGTCGAACATGAATAGCCATAGGTGAAACCCATGGAAAACGATCAAACCCATCCTCCATTCCCACCCGACCACGAAGTGGTCGAACCCGAATAGCCATGGGGTGAAACCCATGGAACGGCAAATCCAATTCCCCATTCCCACCCGACCACGAAGTGGTCAAAGGTGAATAGCCATCGGTGAAACCCATGGAACGGCAAACCCATCCCCCATTCCCACCCGACCACGAAGTTGTCAAAGGTGAATAGCCATCGGTGAAACCCATGGAACGGCAAACCCATCCCCCATTCCCACCCGACCACGAAGTGGTCGAACATGAATAGCCATAGGCGAAACCTATGGAAACCCATGGAAAACGATCAACCTTAAAATAAATATCGTTCGTCAAACTCTATCCCATGTTCCTTCAACAAACATATATACTCTTCCCTGAAACTCACCTTTTTATGGTGTTCTTTCTGATTTTTTACATATTCGATCAAATTGTCCTTTGCCGAAATGGAATAGGTAAACCCGCCATATCCATCCTGCCAACCTCCAAAATTAGGAAAAATTAGCTCCCTTTTGATCAATTCGGAGGAACCGAGCTTGATATCCTTCACCAATGAGGCGAGTGCCACGGTCGGGTGCAAATGGGTAACGATATGCAGGTGGTCCTCAACACCATTGATCCGGTAAAGGTGACAATTCTTATTTTGTAATATGCCAGTGATGAAACGATAAAGCCGTTCCTGACCTGGTCCGGTCATGGTTAATTGATGGTCTTTTGTCGCAAAGACGATTTGATACAAAATTTGGGTGTAAGTGCTCATAAAATTGTTTTTTGAACCCGGATAAGGGGGTCCGGTTGTTTAATATTTTCCACGGATTCCATCTGTGGTTTTCATGTTCGATCCCTTCGGGATCGGGAAAAAATGGGCGGATTATCGTCTTTTCCCCAGATTTCATCTATGGCTATTCACCTTCGATCACTTCGTGATCGGGAGTAACGGTCTAACTGTCATCATTTTCCATGGATTTCATTCATGGCTATTTACGTTTGATCACTTCGTGATCACGACCCTTTTTCGCTTTATTTTCATTTTGTCCAGATTCCATCTGTGGCTATGCTTCGGCTTCGCTCAGCAACCTTTCACGTTCGATCACTTCGTGATCGGTTATTTAAAAATCCGCCAAAATTTTTCCGCTAGAGGCGGATCCATAAACTCGCAAGCCTAAAAAAAAGCGTGTCAAAACCTTGCTCCACTTCGGTTTTGCCTCACTTTTTTTCCGGCTTGCTCACTTGCCCTCCGATAGCTCAAAGGAATAACCGGATGCCTCCACCAAACTACGGGACGAATACCAGGCGGAAACCTAGATAGCTGCCGCTATTGTCGGGGGTAAAGTAGTAACGGCGAACCGAACGACAGAGGATAGCGTAGTCGATCCACGAGCCACCGCGACGCACACGGTACGCACCCGATTTTGCACCAACTGGATTATTCAATGAATCTTTATCATAACGATAATCCTTTTCCATCCAATCCCAGCACCACTCCCAAACATTGCCGCTTAGATCGTATAAACCAAAATTGTTCGGGATTTTTAGGCCAACAGGTTTGGTTTCGTATTCATTGTTTCCGCTGTACCAACCAACAAGGTCGAGGTTGTCGCTGCCGGAATACTTGAAAACCTTATCTGCCGGATCGAAATTTCCTCCATTGCCTTTTGCCGCATACTCCCACTCTGCTTCGGTCGGTAAACGAAAACCGGGTGAGGAAGGGTCAAGCACGAATTTATCCAATTGTTCGTTCTCCAAATTATTCAGTTTCAGCAACTCAGAATCTATAAGGGGTTTGTAATCCTTCAATTCATTGTTCAGTATTCCGCAAAACCTTACCGCATCGTACCATGTGACTTTTTCTACGGGATGTTGCTTGCCTTGAAAGCTTGATGGATTTTTGCCTGTAACCGTTTCGTACAAATCCTGGGTTACTGCGAAACGTGCCATGTAAAAAGCATTTACAGTCACTATTTTGCCGTCTTCACGCAGGAAGGAGCCTTTGGGTATAGAAACCAAGGTACAAGCCAACTGTTGATCAATTAACAATTGGTAGCCGGTAGCGATGGGACGTAATTCATAAGTTGCCATATCGGTAGTTTTACAAGCAACAAAGTTACATTTAGCAAAACAACAACAAAATTTTATTCTGCTTTTTATTGTATATTTGCGGTATAAACAATTGTAATTTAAAGGTTAAATGAAAGTATTTTCGGTAACGATACAAGACGATAAAGAACACATGTTCATGGAATTGTTGAACAGTGTATCTTTTGTGAAAAAAATTGAAGCTATTCCCGATGACGAAAACATACCTCAATGGCACAAAGCCATACTGGACCAAAGATTACAAAGTGAAAGCGAAGATTACCTTGATTGGGAAACTGTGCAAACAGAGATAGACGCAAACATGGTTTGAAAAGACAAAAAAGGTTAGGTCTTTTTTTGAAAATCATTGGTGTCCGGTTAAAATTAAAATTACCCTTGTAATCCATTTAATATGATATGTTTACATTTATGTCGCCACTACGTGGCTTCATTTTGCTTTCTAATATTTTTCTACAAAGATTTTACTACTACGTAGTATTCTTTCAAGCAACTTGGTTACTAAATCTTTGTAGTTAAGTGCATTACCAAATTTTAGAAGCAAAGTAGTTGCTAAATCTTAGTAGATAAATCCATTACAAAATTTGAAAAGCAACGTAGTTGCTAAATCTTTGTAGATAAATGCATTATAAATTTTAAAAGCAACGTAGTTGCGACATCTTAATGGGATTCAATTTTAACCAAACAATAATGTTTGAAAATACATGAACAAAACATGGATCCGCTCCAAAAAGATATTAAAAGGAAATGCCACGAAGACCCTAAGTTATTAAGGTTTCACAAAGATTTAAATATCAATACCATAGCCTTTGTGTGGCCTTTCCCGAGTGTCGGGACAAGTCGTGTCTTTGTGTCTTTCCCGAAAGTCGGGACAAGATGTGGCAGAAGAAGGCTTTTCAGAGTGGGCTCAAACATATGGACCTTGAATAAAACCATGTTATACCCGCTTACTCATTAATCAAATTCACCGTGTGGCATGCAACCAACGCGGCAGTTTCGGTCCGTAAACGGGAATTGCCCAAGGATATTGGCACAAAACCTTCATTGATAGCCAATTCCACCTCTTCGGCTGAAAAGTCCCCTTCCGGGCCGATCAGGATCAAAACATCTTTCCCCCGGACCACCGCATCACGAAAAAGTTGTTTTTCACCTTCGTAACAATGGGCGATGAACTTTTGTCCCGAAAATTGACTTTTAATGGTTTCTCTAAAAGTTTGTAGCGGGGTTAAAACCGGCAAATAGGCCTTAATGGATTGCTTCATAGCAGAGACCATCACTTTCTCCAACCTTTCGGGTTTGATCTCCTTGCGTTCAGAATAACGGCAAAGCAATGGAACAACTTTGTCGATCCCTATCTCTGTCGATTTTTCGAGGAACCATTCAAAACGGTCGATATTTTTGGTAGGCGCAACTGCCATAGTCAATTGAAAATCGCGTTTCCCATAACTGATTTTCCGGTCAATCACTTTTAAAGTACACGCTTTGGGATGTGCGGTAACTATAACTGCTTCACAATATAGCCCCTTGCCGTCAATCAAAAAGACCGGGTCACCCTCGGTCAACCGCAGAACCCTGACACAATGCTTGGATTCCTCCTCGCTTAAACGGTAAGTATCTTCTTTCAGATCAGGGGTATAAAATAAATGCATTGAGTAATTTGTTAAAGCATGAATTTTAGTAAATTATGTAAAAAAACTGCTTAACCCTTTCATTCAAGTCCACTATTTATTGATATTTATCCAGATTTTTATAATGCGTTATATATTAAGTGATTGTGTTCAAATCCCCCCTGCCCCCCTTTACGAAAGGGGGAGTCGTTCAAACGCAATTTACTTCCTTTATCATGTTTTCAAGAATGTCTTGATTAAAAGGGATATGCAGTAAAAAAATTCAAAAATTAGGAATAAAGAAACCTCTTGATTTTTTGGGTCGGGGTCCGTTCAAAAGGTACCGATTGAACAATGACCATCTGAACCTGCGAAAATTTACTGACATGCGAGTTGACATATTGTTGAAGCTCATCTACAAACTGTTGCATAATTTCATCCAGCTTCTCGTTATAAACCTCAGCCTGGTCGCGGAATGACTGGAATTTTGCTTCAAGTTCTTCCTTGTTCAGCAGGACCAATGCGACCAACTTGCCTTTTCGTTCGATCACCAATGATTCAACCACAAGCCTGAAATTGTTGATCACCGATTCGATCTCCTCGGGATAAATATTTTCTCCCGATGCGCTGACGATCATATTCTTCAAACGACCTTTAAATGCCAGATAACCTTTTTTATCGAAAAGTCCCAAGTCGCCGGTTTTAAACCAACCATCCGGGGTGATCACTTCCTTTGTCAGTTCGGGTTCTTTAAAATAACCTTTCATCAGGTTCTCACCCTTTGCCCAGATTTCACCTTGTCCTGTTTTTGGATCAGGTTGATTGATAATCAATTCCACTCCTGGCATTGGCGGCCCAATAGTTTGCAACCGTGAAATTGTGGGCCCTGCCCCAGCAAGGAGCGGAGCTGTCTCGGTAAGTCCATAACCGATTGAATAGGGGAATTTTGCTTCACGCAGAAACTTTTCCACTTTTCCATCCAGTTTGGCACCACCAATCCCAAAGAAATGCAAATTGCCCCCAAAGGTCTTCATCAGTTTTTTACCGGCTATCCGGTTCAGTAAAATCCTGATCGGCAAAATTTTATACAAAATTTTGATCAGCAAGCCATTATTAAACCTTGGCTCAATTTGTTTTTTATATATCTTCTCAATAATGAGCGGTACAGATAGTATGACCGTTGGTTTCACGATTTGCAAGGCAGGAATCAGCACTGCGGGGGTCGGCACTTTCTTCAGATAATGGACAGTAGCGCCAAACATAACTGGCAAAATAAGGCCAAGGGTATTTTCGTAAGTATGCGAAAGCGGCAAGATTGACAAAAACCGGTCATTCGTAGTGACGACCTGGATCAAACCTCCATGTTCGGCATCCCATACGATATTCTTATGGGTCAGCATGACCCCTTTTGATTTACCGGTCGTGCCGGAGGTATAGATGATCGAGGCAAGGTCATCTTCTTCAACCTCAATGGCCGAAAGGTTTTCCCCAATCTGTATGTTTTGATCAGTCCAAGAACTAATTATACTTTTATAATTTTCGATGTCAAAGATCTCCTTTAAAAACAAAAAAGGGGGCTGTCCGATTTTCGCCAACAGGTTTCCAGAGACAAAGATGGCCTTCGATTCGGAATGGACGAGGATATTTGTGATTTCGTTTGGTGAAAAATCGGGAAGGATGGGCACTGCCACGGCACCAATTGTCGCAATGGCAAAAAAGGAAACTCCCCAATTTGGCATATTGGAACTCAGGATGGCCACCTTATCGCCCTTTGTAATTCCCAGGCTGATTAAAAGATGGCTTACAACATCGACCTCTTCTTTCAGTTGCCCATAAGTACGGCACTCTTCACCGACAAAAACAAGCGATTGGTGCGTGCCAAACTTGCTAAAACTGTTCCGGAGCATGGCCGGGATGGTATATTTTTTCTGCTGTTCCATTTTTGACTATTCCGTAATACAAAGATAGCTTATAAAATCCAGAATGTCTATATTTGGATAAAATTACCACAAAAGTGGACCGGATCCACAAAATACATTCTATTGCATTAACAATCAATATGCTATATAGGTCAATCCTATATCTATTATTTGTAGTCTTGGTTCATTCTTTACCGGTTTGTGCCCAGGATACTTTAATGTTTAAAGGGCAGGTTTCCATATGGGGTAACATCAATCCATCAAATGACTTACCGGTTTGGCTAAGCGGCAGGGCTATTCCTGTTTTTCAATTTCAAACTAAACTGAAGAAAAATAGGACAATCGATTTTGAAGGTTCTGCAAATATTTATGGATCAATTGGATCACATCCTTTTGATTCTGTTTATTCTGATGGAAAGATTAAACCCTACCGGGCTTGGGCCAGATATTCAACAAGTCAGTTGGAACTGAGGGTCGGATTGCAGAAAATCAATTTTGGCCAGGCGGTGATGTTGCGGCCGCTCATGTGGTTCGACCAACTGGATCCCCGCGACCCGTTGCAAATTACGGACGGTGTGTGGGGAATGTTGGGTAGGTATTATTTTATGAACAATGCCAATCTGTGGCTATGGTGTTTGTATGGAAATGAAAAGGTCAGGACCTGGGAAATCGGGGAAACCATTCAGAAAATGCCTGAATTTGGGGGACGGTTTCAAATGCCGGTGAAAAAAGGTGAGGCTGCGATCTCTTATCATTTCCGGGAGGCAGATACGAGCGAACTCCAGGGTAATGTTACCACCCTTTCACAAGTACCGGAAAACTGGATCGGGTTGGATGCGAAATGGGATCTCGGGGTTGGGTTGTGGTTCGAGGGCACATGGATCAACAAAGGCAAACCTTCAGGAAAATTAACAAATCAGGAGATCATGACAACCGGCATTGATTATACATTTGGGATGGGAAATGGATTAAACGTCGTTTATGAGCAAATGGTCATGGCAATGAATGACAAGGCATTTGATTTTGCGGATGCGTCGGTGCTGTCAGCTATGTCTGTGAATTATCCTTTGGGTTTATCCGATCATTTAAGTTCAATCGTTTATTACGATTGGAAAAACCAGAACCTTTACAATTTCGTGAACTGGAAACATCAGTTCAAAAATTACTACCTTTACCTGATGGCTTACAGCAATCCAAAATATTTCAATCTTCCACAACAAAGTGGTGCAGGAACCCTTTATTCTGGAAAAGGTTTTCAAATAATGTTGGTATATAATTATTAATTAATGTGTTATGGAAAACAGTGCGATTATAAAGCTTACCAATCTTTATAAAAGGTATACTGTCGGAAACGGTGAATTTATTGCCCTAAAAAACATCAACCTGAGTTTTGGGAAAGGGGAATTTGCCGGATTGGTTGGCCCAAGCGGCTCGGGTAAGACCACTTTGCTTAACATCATCGGATCGCTCGATATTCCCTCCGATGGGACTGCCGAAGTCATGGGGCAATCTGTATCGGCACTGACAGCCAAACAATCGGCCTGGCTCCGGAACTACCACATCGGATTTATCTTTCAGACTTATAACCTGTTACCAGTTTACAACGTTTTTGAGAATGTTGAATTTGCGCTTTTGTTGCAAAAAATGTCAGCGACCGATCGGCGAAAATCTGTGATGGAAACACTGGAATGGGTCGGATTGACCGATAAAGCAAAGTCGAAACCATCCCAATTGTCAGGGGGCGAGTGCCAAAGGGTAGCCATCGCACGGGCAATGGTCAAGCGCCCGTCCATCGTATTGGCTGATGAACCTTCTGCCAACCTTGATAGTGCCAACTCCCACCACATCGTTCAGACAATGAAGAAACTGAACCAGGAGCTGAATACCACCTTTATATTTGCAACCCATGATGAGAAAGTGATGCAGCACCTTGACAGGATCATCAGGTTGAAAGATGGTGAAGTGGAACAATGATAACAACTATAATTCGATCAAACTAAATTGTATCAAACATGTTGTCGCTCAAATTGGCATTCAGGAACCTTATTGGTGCAGGGTTGCGGACATGGCTCAATGTTTCGGTCCTCTCGGTTGCTTTTGTGGTCATGGTCTTCTACAATGGGATGCTGGATGGATGGAACAGGCAGGCCCATGATGACACGATCAACTGGGAGGTGGGTGGTGGCCAGCTTTGGCATCCCCTTTACGATCCATTCGATCTTTTGGGTTTACAGGAAGCACATGGTGTAATCGAAAATCAGGCTAAAAAGCTGATCGGTCAAAAACAGATCACCCCTGTGCTGGTCACACAAGGAAGTATCTTTCCTCATGGCAGGATGCAGAATATCCTGCTAAAAGGGGTTCAACCCGAACAGGAAATTATCGGATTGCCCACAAGTAATCTTGTAAGCCATGCAGGGCAAGAGATCCCTGCGATGATTGGAAAACGGATGGCATTGTTCACCAATTTGAAAAAAGGGGACAATGTGCTTGTGAGGTGGCGGGACAAAAATGGAACTTTCGATGCCCGGGAATTTAACATTGTTGAAATCTTCAATTCCAATGTCCCTACAGTCGATAACGGCCAGATATACTTACCGCTGAACACTTTGCAGGAAATGACCGGAATGATTGATGAAGCCACCTTGTTTGTTGCAGCAACCAATTACACAGGTGGCAATTTCGATGAATGGCAATTTAAAAGTCCCAAATATCTTCTAAAAGAGATCGATGAGATCATTAAGAGCAAGAAAGCCGGCAGCGCGGTCATTTACATTTTGCTTCTTTCGATTGCGTTGCTCGCTATTTTTGATACCCAGGTTTTGTCAATTTTCAGGAGGCAAAGGGAAATCGGGACGTATATCGCGATGGGAATGACACGTTCGCAGGTGGTCAGGATTTTCACGGTCGAAGGAGCTGCACACAGCCTACTGGCCCTGGGATTGGCAGCAATCTATGGTACACCACTTCTCTACCTTCTTCAGAAAAACGGTATCCCAATATCACAGACTTTCGATTCTTTGGGAGTATCCATCGCATCGAAGATCATACCGGTTTACGCATTTGCCATGATTGTCCTTTCAATTCTGCTTGTCGTCGTTTCGGCAACAATCGTGAGTTACTTCCCTGCCAGGAAGATTGCCAGGATGAAACCCACCGATGCACTTAAAGGAAAAATCCAATGATCAGGTTTATACTAAAAGGAATTGTCCGCGATAAAGGCCGGAGCTTGCTACCGGTAATTGTTGTCTCGTTAGGGGTGATGTTCACCGTTTTTCTAAGCTGTTGGTTGAAAGGCATTATGAATGACTCGTTTGCGTTGAGTGCCAATTTTGGGATGGGCCATTTAAAAGTGATGACGAAAGCTTATGCCAGGGAATCGGATCAAATGCCAAATGATCTTGCCTTTTTGGGAACAGATACCCTTTTAACATCTTTAAGAACCGGGTATCCTGAAATGGACTGGGTAAGCCGGATACGGTTTGGCGGACTGATCGATTTTCCCGATTCAACAGGCGAAACAAAAGTGCAGGGACCTGTGGTCGGATGGGGCATCGACTTGTTTTCGCAATCATCGCACGAAAAGGACCGTTTCAATCTGGAATCATCGCTCAAAGCCGGAAAAATCCATTCCAAACCCGGGGAAGCACTGATTACCTATGATTTTGCCCACAAATTCGGCATAAATCCAGGCAACAAGTTTACCTTGTTCAGCACAACCGTAGATGGAAGCATGTCGTTCAAGAATTTCATCGTGGCCGGAACTGTCCGGTTTGGCTCATCTGCCCTCGACCGTGGTGCAGTGATCGCAGATCTTGGTGATCTTCAATCAGCACTTGGAATGGAGAATTCAGCTGGGGAGATTTTGGGATTCTTTAAAAATGGAAATTACGACAACAATGCCGCCACCCTCGTTTGTCAAAGCTTTAACTTGAAATTTGTGAATTCAAAAGACGAATATGCACCCGTCATGCTCCGGTTGCGCGATCAGGGAGGTCTGGCAGACTATATGGATTATGTTGATACAATTGGCGGTTTCATGTTGTTTGTTTTTGTCATGGCGATGTCGGTTGTTTTGTGGAACGCAGGATTGTTGGGTGGATTGCGGCGATATGGCGAATTCGGACTCCGGCTTGCAATGGGTGAGGAGAAAAAGCACATTTATTGGTCGTTGATTTACGAGGGTCTCTTGATTGGAACAGTTGGCTCAGTAATTGGCACATTTGCAGGGCTTTGTATATCAGCTTATTTGCAAAAGGTTGGTTTTGATATCAGTGGGATGTTAAAAAATTCAACTTTTATGATGCATTCGGTCGTTCGGGCAAGCATAACTCCCCAGGCATTTTACATTGGATTTGTTCCAGGCGTATTTTCAGTGGTGGTTGGAAATGCCCTTTCGGGAATTGGAATCTACCATAGGAAGACCGCACAATTGTTCAAAGAATTCGAAAATTAACTGTAATCAACGATATGACCATGAAAATCTCAATTGCTATTGTACTTGTTTTTTTGTTAATGGCTAAAGCCTTTGGCCAGGATGGTACTGAAATCCTCGAAAAGATTGACAAGAACATGTCATCGACAAACCGCATTTTCGAATCGTCAATGACAATCCATGGAAAGCGCAACAGCCGGACCATTACCTCCAGGTCATGGTCTGAAGGGGTGAAAAAATCGTTTTCGGAATACCTCTCACCAGCCAGCGAGAAGGGGACCAAGATGTTAAAACTTGCCAACCAGCTTTGGATCTACTCCCCATCGAGCGACCGTATCATCCAGATTTCAGGTCATCTCCTGCGTCAGTCGGTAATGGGTTCGGACCTTTCTTACGAAGATATGATGGACGACCGGAATCTCACTGAAATATATTCGGCGGAAATAACTGGCAAAGAAGTAGTTGAAGGCTGCAAAACTTTGATCCTCCTTCTGAAAGCCAAAGTTGAAAACGTGGCTTACCAGTCACAAAAAATGTGGATCGACGAAGAAAGGATGATCCCGCTCAGGCAGGAATTGTATTCCAAAAGCGGTCAATTGCTGAAGCGTATGGAATTGAGTGATGTAGAGAAAATTCAGGGACGTTGGTTCCCCAAAACAATCCTTTTTAAGGACTTGCTCAAAGAGGGCAATGGCACGGAATTTAAAATGACCAACATCAAGTTCGACCAGCAAATACCCGAAACCATTTTTACCAAGGCCGCACTAAAGCAATGATCGTCATGGTAAGTGTTATAAAAGTGCTAATGTCAGACTTTCAATTTCATTTTTAAAATGAGGATTTAGCTCTTCTCTCCTGTAAACTGGTCTTCCTTATTTTTGAACAGGACATTAAAGGTTGTCAGACTGCCATAAATCCGCGTGATATATTGCTCAAGATCAACCTTTTCCTCATCCGTAAGGTTACTTGCATTGATCCGCTGTTCCATCACCCTTACCCTGTCACGGACCATCACGATTTTATGGAAAAAAGTCTCAACCGGTATTTCCTTCTCTTTCAATGCCTTATCGCCAGGATAAAGGACCATGCGGCCACCTGTCCATTTCTGGCCCAATGGAACAGTTTCCTGAACATCGCTGAAGCGACGCAAAACCCTGACCAAACTGGCTTCCATCTTTTCGTAGGTCGCAAGATCGGAAGGTGTTTCAACAGCTTCAATCACTTCAAGCCCTTCGTGATCGCGCAAAATTTTCCTCACGCCATGCTCGATAAATCCAATTTCATAGGCATCGGACCGAATTTGAACGATAACCCCTTTGCCCATTTGCGGATGCCTGACCCTGGAACCAACACCCAATATCTTTTCTGCCATATTTATCAAATATTAAATTCGTGTTCGTTGCAAAAATAGGTTTTTTCTATTTTCGCGATTCTTCCCTGATCGCTTTAAATTCAGAGCCTTCATTCCATGTCGGCCATTCCGGAGAGTTGGCCAGGTCAGTGCCTACCTGGTAAAGCAGTTTGGCGTCCTCTACAACCCCACTCAGATCATCAGTGGCAGGATGGTATTCATCAAAGGGACTGTGATAGGTCTGTTTCCAATATTGGTCAATTTTTTTCAGAGTTTCAGTTTTGCCATATTTTTCAGCTTCAACATACCCTTTGGCATAAATAGCAGGAACCCCTTTTTTCACAAATGGGAACTGATCGGACCTGAAGAACATCCCATTTTCAGGATTAGGATCGGGTGCCAAATATCGGCCCTGATTGTCAGCTGCTTTTTTCACCCATTCATCCAATTGTGACTGACCACTGCCATACAGCATCACATCTTTAAACGTCCCAAGGAAGAGCATAACGTCGGTATTGATGCAAGCCACAGTTTTGGACATTGGGAAAAAAGGGTGTTCCACATAATAAGAGGAGCCCAATAAACCGGATTCTTCACTGGTAACCGATACAAACAAGATCGAACGGTCGGGAGCCGGGACACTTTTAAATGCCCTTGCGATTTCAAGCATCCAGGATACGGCACTTGCATTATCGGTCGCCCCATTGTAAATGCTGTCATTTTTTACAGGAGTCCCAACCCCAATATGGTCCCAATGCGCGGTATAGACAATCACTTCATCGGGATGTTTGCTGCCCTTGATAAGTCCGCAAACATTCCGCGAAACATTGGTTTCAAAAGTACTCTTCATGGCTCCAGAGACTTTAACTGGTAAAATAACAGGTTTGAAATCTTTCTGAACAGCCATTTTTTTTGCCTGATCCAAACTCATCCCACAAGCTGTGAACAACTGTTCAGCCGAACTTAACGAAATCCAACCCTCAAAAGCACACCTCTCCTTGTATCCATCATCCGTTTTTAAATAGAGTTTGGTCGTTTCGCCGTTGTTGCGGACAACCTGCCATGGGTAACCTGCCGGCCCAGTTTCATGGATAATCAGGCAGCCTTTTGCACCCCTCCGGGCAGCTTCCTCAAATTTATAGGTCCAACGGCCATAATAGGTCATGGTGTTCCCCTTGAAATAATCATCCGTCTTGCCATAGCCAGGGTCGTTCACAAAAACAAGTATGGTTTTTCCTTTGAGGTCCATTCCTTGAAAATCGTCCCTTCCATATTCAGGTGCTGTGATCCCAAATCCCGCAAAAACAAGTTCCGATTTGTCGAGTGACTGTTCCGGTTCCACCCGTCGAGAAAAAGTCACATAATCGACAAGTTTATTCAACCTTAAACTTCCTTTTGGCGTCTCAAAATCAAGTGTCTGCGAAATTTTGGAATTGACCGCCAATAAAGGGACTTCCTGAAAATAACTTCCCTTGTTAGCCGGTTCAAGGCCTATTTCTTTCATTTGTGCTGCAATATAATCAATCGTGATCCCTTCGGTTGACGACATGGGCATCCGGCCCAAATATCTGTCGGAAGAAAGCTCTGCGATGTGCTTCTCAATATTTTTATACAGTATGGTTTCCTGACCGGCATATTTATTTACCGTATGGCAAGAACATGTAAGAATGATACTTAACAATAGGAGCAGATTTTTCATGTACCGGAATATTTGATGATGAAATCAGAAATTAAATTTTGGACTAAAGTAAACATTTTAAAATTTTCCCATCTTCTTATTTTTAATTAAGTTTGCGCTCCGTTAAGGAACACGAAAAGCTTTTTAAAGGCAGTTGATACCAAATTAAAGAACAGATGAAAGAGATTAACCGCAGATCGTTTGTAAAAAAATCGGGGGCTGTTGCCGGAACAACATTGGCAGCATCAATGATCCCATGGACAGTAAGTTGCAGCAATCCATCCGACAAAATCGGCGTGGCATTGATCGGATGCAGGAGCATGGGGTTCACCGATTTGAAGGCATTCCTTGAAGAAGAAAATGTTGATTGTATCGCATTGTGCGATGTGGATAAAAAAATTCTTGAAGAACGGGCCGCAGAGGTTGAAAAATTAAAAGGCAAAAGACCCCAGATTTTTGCCGATTTTCGCAAAGTACTTGAACTAAAGGAAATCAATGCCGTAATCATTGGTACGCCAGATCATTGGCATGCCATTATCATGATGCTGGCACTTGAAGCTGGTAAACATGTATATGTTGAGAAACCAATGGGGCACAGCATTGAAGAGTGCCTGGCCATGGTGAAAGCGGCGGCCAAATATCCCAAACAAGTTGTTCAGGTTGGAATGTGGCAACGCAGTTCCAAGCATTGGTTCGATGCCTCCGACTATGTCCGTTCCGGAAAACTTGGTGACGTCAACCTTGTCAGGGCATGGATTTACAAAGGGATGGGCGAACCGGTCCCAGCCCAACCAGATTCTACTCCACCTGAAGGTGTCGATTACGACATGTGGCTTGGTCCTGCAACCTTGCGGCCGTTCAATAAAAATCGGTTCCATTACGATTTCAGGTGGTTTTGGGATTATGCTGGCGGCGCGATGACAGATTGGGGCGTCCACCTGCTCGATTTTGCCCTTTATGGGATGAATGCTTCTTATCCGGATTCAATTTCACCTGGCGGTGGATGCTTCCTGAACAAAGGTGTTATAGAAACACCTGATATTCAACAGGCTATATACAATTATCCCAAACATACCATGATATGGGAATGTGGCCTGATCCCACGTTTGGGCCCTTATGGAATGCACCATGGTGTCTCTTTCGCAGGAACCAGGGGAACATTGATCGTCTCCAGAAATGGGTGGATGGTCACTTCGGAAGTCAGCAACAAGGATTCAAAAAAATACATCGAAGATATCCCGAATCAACCTGCAATAGGTGGTTTAAAAGAACATGTGAAGAACTTCCTGAACGGCATCCGTAAAGGGGAAAAACAGAATGCTTCAGTTGAAGTGGGTGCCCAGACTGCAATTATTTCTGAAATGGGAAATATCGCTTACCGAGCTGGTAACCTTCTCCATTGGGATGTCAAGAATATGAAATTTGTTGAAGAGGACGCCAATAAATTTACAAAGCTTTCTTATAGGGAACCTTGGAAACTGCCGGTTGTTTAGAAGAATTAACAGAAGATTGTTTATTGGTTGGAATTAAGAAATAAATGGAAATATTTGGAAATATTTGGAAATATTGAAATGCAGAAATAATTGAAATAAAGAAATATCTAGAAATATTAGAAATACTCTATATTCTTGATCTACTATATTTTACAAAAAGCCTCCGAAAGATTTTTTCGGAGGCTTTTTTTTGCTATTGCTTGATCAGGAAGGAGTAACTTCCTGATTTTAAATTCAGGACCAGTGTTTTGTTATCGCTTTTTATCAAGTTAATTGCATTGTTCTGTGTGAATGGCTTTCCATTCTCTAGTAATTGATCCGCCAGCAAGCTCAAACTTGCAGTACTGTTTGCGGGAATTGTTACCATGTAAGCAATTTTTGAACCGAGTCTTTTCCATGAAGAAACAATCTTACCATATGGCCCGACATGCGTGGCTTCAAAACTATCGAGCCCTTTTACGAAATCGGGTCTTAAAATTACATTCTTAAACCCGGGTTGTTGTTCATCGGGATAAATACCACCAGGGCTTTTGTAGAGCCATGCGCCGATTTCCCCAAACATGATGTGGTTCAACGAAATGTCTGATTTTGAATCAATTGGCCAGTTTTCATACAAGGTAGTTGCACCGTTGACCATCCACCATCCCCATGACGGGAAAGTCCGTTGGGAGGCCACTTCAAATGCCAGATCAGCATATCCATTGGCACTTAAGGCATTTAATATCGTTTTTGTTCCAAGCAAACCAACATCCAGGTGTTTTTTGTCGGCAATGACACGGTTGGCCAGGTTCAAAGCCACTTTGGCCTTCAACTCCTCAGGAACAATTCCCCAATGCAAAGGGGCACTCAATTCCGTTTGAAAACCGCTTGCATATATTCCGGTTTCCTTGTTGAGATATTTGGCATTAATCGCATCCTTGATTTTTTGGGCTAATATTTTGTACTTTACAAAATCAGGTTTCTTCCCCAAAATCTGAGCGGCTTTCATTAAAATTGAAACATCTGTATAATAATATAGTGATGACATCATTTCTTTCGATGCCACTGATTTGACGGGAACCCAATCGCCCAATCCCCAATTGGTCAAACCGGAAGGACTGATTTCTGCAATATGGTTAACATAACGGCGGATGTTTTCATAACAGTCGGAAAGCAATTTTGAGTCACCATAGAAGAGGTAAATATTCCATGGGATCACCGCAATTGTACTCGTCCAGTCGGGACCATTTGCCCATGTATAACCCCACCCACTTGTTGGAATGATTGCAGGCAGTACACCATTGGGTTGCTGCTCGTCGCGGTGGTCGGCCAACCATTTTTCATAAACTGTAATGCCATCAAAATTATAAAGGGCTGTCTCAATTGCAGTATGGGCATCTCCGGTCCATCCATTCTTTTCGCGCTGAGGGCAATCGGTCGGATACCCAAACAAATTCGAAAGGTAGGAATTATTGGTTGCCCACCAGATCTTGTTGATAATGGAGTCGGATGAATGGATCGTTCCGATGGGTGGGACATCGCTGTGCATAAAAAATCCAACAAGGTCCTCCTTTTTCAGGTCAACAGGTTGGTCGCTCGTGACTTCAACATACTGAAAACCTTTGTAGTTAAACTTGGGTTTAAAGGTCTCCTCCCCTCCCCCCTGAAGAATATAAATATCTGTTTGAAATGGATCAAGCTGATCTGTAGGACGATAATGAACGTCAATGTTCGACATGTCCACCAATCCACTGTTATATAGCCGCTCCCCATGTTTTAAACGGATGACCGTTCCTGCCTGCCCCTTCACTTTTAGTTGGCTGACACCTGCGATATTGCGCCCCAAATCAAAAACATAATGCTTTTCATCAAATTTGGTCATCTTTTTGGTGTTGACCGTTTCAACATCCCTGATTGGATGAAGGACCTGGGAAACAATATTATTCGAAGGGGAACTGATCGGGATCGCGTTTTTCCATTTCGATTCATTGAAACCCGGCATATTCCATCCAGGTTGGTCCAGACGTGCATCAATATGCTCTCCAGTGTAAATACTGTTGAATATTACCGGACTTAAAGCTGTTTTCCAATCCGTGTCGGAACTGATAACCTCTTGGCTACCATCTGTATATGTAAGTCGGATATCCAGGCAAAATCCAGGTCGCGCCCGCCATGGTGCCTGATCGAAATACCATACGGCTGTTGATTGGTGGTTGTACCACCCATTTCCCAACAATACACCAACTGCATTTTTACCTTCCCGAAGATATTTAGTAATGTCGTATCCGACGTATAGCGTCCGCCGGTCAAACCGGGTGTACATTGGGTCGAGCCGGTGATCACCAACTTTAGCACCATTAAGATAAATTTCATAAAGTCCACCAGCAGCAACATAGGCCCTGGCTGATTTTATTTGTTTAGCCGGACTAAATTCCTTTCTAAAAATAGGTGCGGCTTTAAGCTGTATGTCCCTTGAATCGGAAATCCATGTACCCTTCCAATTTTCCATCCTTATCATACCTGTTTCAAAACTGGCTACAATTTGGTTGGTGGCACCAATTCCATTTGTATCCCAGACCTTTACGCTCCAGAAGTAACGGGTAAAGGGTTCCAGGGTGGATCCATCGTATTCACAACCGATATTCCCGGAATCAATTTTCCCACTATCCCATTGTTTTCCTAACCCTTTGCTCACCTCCAAGGAGTCCGTACCAACAATAACCTGATAAGCACTTTGGGACGCCCCGCTCCGATCGTCAACAACTGTCCAATTTAGCCTGGGTTTGGGATTGTCAATGCCCAATGGGCTGATCAGATATTCGCACCTTAAGTTTCCGGCATAAATACCCGCCAATAATTTCAGATTGACAGTAAACAAAATTACAAGCAAAACCAGAGGAACCATTTTTATTCTCATTCACAGATATTTAAGAATGTTAATATTTGATTTGAATTAATTTGGGAACCTAAATGAGATACCACTAAACTTAGGAATATTTCAACTTCAATTATACCATAAAATCTGATTGAAATGTTATATTTGCCTTTTATTAATTCAAAAGTTAACATTTGATAATTAAAACATTCTTTTTTATCAATTGTTAAGATCAAAAAATTGATTTACACACAAATTTACATAGCTAAATGCCTGTATATATGGAGCCACGAATAATCGAAGAAGCCTGCGCCAAGTGTAAGGATCACTGTTGCACACGATGTTTGAACGATGGTGAGTTGAACATTTTTAACTACCTGACAAAAGAAGAGTTGGAACTCCTCGTGAAAGAAAAACGTCATGTACATTTTAAAGCAGGTGAGACCATTTTAAAGCAGAATACTTCAGCAAGTCATATTGTTTGCATCAGGAGTGGCCTTGCAAAAATTTTTGCGGAAGGTGAGGGTGACAAAAAACTGATCCTCAACCTTGTTGCGACCCATTCCATATTAACAGGTGGCGGAATCTTCATGGATGAGATCCGTCAATTCACGGTACAAGCTGTAACCGAAGTTGATTGTTGTTTTATTTATTCCGATAAAATTTTTGAATTGGTTTCAAAAAACAGCACGTTCGCTTTTCAGTTGTTGAAGTTGAATAATCGACAAAACATCCGGATGTTGAACAACCTTGTAGGCATTACACAAAAATATATGCCGGGTAGGGTTGCCGATTTATTGTTGTACCTGAAAAATGAAATTTTCTTATCAAATCCCTTTGATACGCGCCTATCACGTCAGGAACTTGCTGACATGACAGGTATGACGATGGAAAGCTTCATCCGGATATTAAAAGAGTTCAAATCATCCGCTATCATAGCTGTCGATGGTAGCCAGATCCATATACTTGATGAAGACGCACTTATAGTTTTAGGCAAAAAAGGTTGATTTTTTTTGACCTTTTAAATTGACATTTATCAACTAATTATTTGCAGATAATCAATTATAAAACATCAAAACATCAATTCTTAGTTTCCAAAAAAACCGGTGAAGGTTCCTATTTTAGCACAATGAAATATCTGTTCCAGATGTTCCAAAATTGCATTTTAACTTTTATTAATTAATAGTAACATTAACACACCGATTTTATGAAACTAAAGAATGCTATCCAACTTTTATTCTTTGCAATTGCTTTAATGTTTATTGCGCCTTCGTGCGTCAAAGAAGGCCCAATGGGGCCTGCAGGGGCTACAGGTGCTGCAGGAACGAACGGTACAAACGGAACTGATGCCAATCAGACTTGTAAAATGTGCCACACTGCAACGAAAGTTGATTTGATCTCAACACAATTTGTGTTTTCGAAACACTCATCTGGAGAGGCTGCGATCTCTGAAGCGGGTAATGTTGGTTGTACACCTTGTCACGCACAGGAAGCATTTAAATATGTATGTGCAAACAATGTTCCAGCAACATTTACATTGAACACAACTACTGGTAAGTATGTAAACAATTACAATACAGATATTACAGCAGCCTATGGTGAATTGGGATGTTCTACCTGCCACAGTGCTTTGCACACTAGCTATAGTACTGCTGATCTTGCATTTACTACAGTAAAACCTGTTCCGATGACCATGTGGGGTGGTGCAAAAGTAATTGATTTACCTGCAGATGGAGGAAAAAGCAATTTGTGTGTAAAATGTCACCAGCCACGTCCATTTACCAACGCTTTAACTGGCAATGTATTGGATTACAATGCCTTGGCAACTACAGTTGGTACAGTATATGATGGTAACCCATCAGGTGCAACCAATATCATTAAACCAAGTTACAGGACCCATACCCATTATGGAGCAATTGGTGCAGTTTACGCTGGTAAAGGTGGAATTGAATTTCCTGGAGCTTTAGCTTATACCAGTTCAACCCATACAACTGTTGCTTCATGTAGTGATTGCCACATGGGTGCTATGAATGGAAAAGCAGGCGGTCATACATTTAGTGCTGTGGGTAACTTAACAACTTGTAATGCAACTGGTTGCCATACCACACAAGTTACAGCAACAACAACAACCCTGTGGTTGAACCCACGCGCTGAAATCAAAGCTTTGTTGGCCACTCTTGCCTCAAAACTTAGCATAGGTGGTGTTGAGATCATGAACAGAAATGGCGACTCCGCAACTAACCTTTGGTACGGGATTACAACAAACAACTATGATGGTTACCTTAATATTTATGACCCGATTACCAATCCTACAGCCCAAACGTATAATACAAAAAGTTTTAAATACGTTGGAACACCTCCTGCAACCTGGAGTACCGACCAGATTGCTTACAATGCCTCTTTGCCGATAATCACTTTATCCAATGCACAGATGGGTGCAATTATCAACTTTCAGTTGTGTTTAAGGGATTATAGTTTAGGTATCCACAACTTCCAATATACCAAAGCTTTGTTGACCAATTCCATTGCAAAACTTTAATTGGGTATAAATTTAGAATCAACTAAAAGAGGCTTCTTTTTTGAAAAATTGAAGCCTCTTTTAGTACAAACCTTAAATTAAAGAGTAAAATGAAAAAAAATCCAATATTTCTTATCCTGATCCTGTTTGCACTTTTTCTGAATGGGTGCAAATATGATTTCATTCTGCCTGAACAGGTTGAGACTGTGAATACAGGCGGTCAACCTATCAGCTTTGCAACCCAGGTTGCCCCAATATTTTCTACCGGTGACAAATGCATTGCTTGTCACAAAACAGGGGGGCAAGCACCCGATCTTACGTCAGCCAACGCATATTCACAAATTTCATCCAAATATGTGAATACAAGTAGTCCGGAAACGAGTTTGATTTATTTGGAACCTTCTCCTGCAAATGCGACAGTCCATACATGGAAAAAGTACACTTCTACTGAAGCAGCGCTTGTTCTCACATGGATCAAAGAAGGAGCAAAAAACAATTAACTTAAAAATTAAAACTCGCACAAATGAAAAAGAACATCCTATTCATACTCCTTTTTTCATTGATTTCGGCTGGTTCGTTTGCTCAGAATGACGCGAAAGGGACTACTGGAGGCAAAGAAAAAGACTATCCGGTAAGCTCGGTTTTTGAAAGCGGTTATCTGATCGATGCCCATACCACTGTCATACCTGATGTGA
>CAIYPA010000204.1 GCA_903927965.1 uncultured Bacteroidia bacterium
AGTTTCCCATCACGATTAGCGAATTGCACATCAAAAGCCTTGGCAAAATTTTGTCCAAGGAAATGGGATGTACCTGATTGTAAGGCTTTTCCATCCTGCATCAAAGCTTCTATCGTAAAGGTCTCCAACGCTCCTGCAAACCTTTCATTGGCCGATTTTGACCCTTTAATTACAGGGATCGCCATATAATTTTCGACAAAACTTGCATAAACATTGATCATCCGTGTCGTCTCTTCAAGTGCTTCCTGGCTTGTTTCGTGGGCGGTATGACCTTCCTGCCAAAGAAATTCGGCAGTTCTCAGGAACATCCGCGTACGCATCTCCCACCGTACCACATTGGCCCATTGGTTGATAAGGATAGGTAAATCGCGGTACGATTGTATCCAGTTTTTATACGTACTCCAGATAATTGTTTCGGAAGTCGGGCGGATGATCAGTTCCTCTTCAAGTTTGGCATCAGGGTCAACAATTACACCTTTTCCATTTGGATCGGCTTTAAGCCTGTAATGGGTTACAACTGCGCATTCTTTTGCAAAACCGTCAACATGCGAAGCCTCTTTAGAGAAAAACGATTTTGGAATGAACAATGGGAAATAGGCGTTTACATGCCCGGTTTCCTTAAACATTTTATCGAGCTGTGCCTGCATTTTTTCCCAGATGGCATAGCCGTAGGGTTTGATCACCATGCAACCACGCACTGCGGAGTTTTCAGCCAGATCAGCTTTTGAAACCAAATCGTTGTACCACTGGGAATAATTTTCCTCTTTTGATGTAAGAACTTTTGCCATTATTGAAGTTTTGGTATAATATTTGCTTTGAAATTCAAAATTTCAGGTTACAAAATAACGAAAAGTTCAGGAATTATTAAATATAAACAAGAACAAATCATGAAAACAAATGTCAAACTGCTCTTAGCCTTAGCACTTTTAGCAAGTGCCTGTACAACAGGATCTAAGGTGACGTCTAGTAGTTACACCGACGACGTCTATTTCACTCCGGGAGACAATCCTCCTGTTGTAGTGAGTTCGTCCCCCTCAAATGTCAGGCAGATCAAGCGATCGACACTTGACGCTGATTCACGAAAAGAGGAGGCAGCTAAAATAGTTGACAACTACCAGAATGTACAAAAAAGCGGTAATCCGACGAGCGACAACTATGTTTACAATGATGCCAACACGGACACCACCTACGAATCGGATGAAGAGGCATTGTACCTGATTGACAATTACAATGATCCTGAGGAAATCAGCTATACGACGCGGATCAGGTCGTTTTACAATCCTTACGCTTATGACCCTTACTGGGACAATTATTATTCACCAGGTTTCGGATTTAACTGGAATCTCGGCTTTGGTGGCTGGGGTGGAGGCTTTTATTCCAGCATGTACTCCCCATTTTATTATGGTGGATGGAATAGTCCCTGGAACTATTATGGTTATGGTGGATTTTATGGCGGAGGTTATTATCCTTACGGAGGCTATTACGGTGGGGGCTATTACACCGGAGGTTACTGGGGAATGGGATTTTACGGTGGCGGTTATTGGGCCGGTGGCTACGGTGGAGGCATCGGAAATCAGCGTGACCGTTATTATGGAAGACAGAATTATACAGGTGGTCGTGGCATATATTCGGTCAAGTATGGTGGAGGCAGAGGTACAGCATTTGGCGGAGCTTCATCAGGACAGGTGGGTTCAACAGTGAATGGAAGGTCATCCAATTCTTTAAACAATGGCGGAACAATAACCACCGGTCGTCAACAAGGCGGTACAACAACAACAGGATCAACACGTCAGGCCGGAACTCGTTATACAGTAAATCCAAATGTTGCAGGAGGTATTTCAAATCAGACCGGTTCGACACGGAATACCGAAACCCTGACCAATTTGCGCAGGGGTTCTTCATCCACAAATTACCAGTCGGGAACAACAACTGACCCAACAGTCAGACAATCAAATTCTTCCGGCAATACTTACACCCCAACCTATTCACGGCCAAGAACAAATACATCAGCGTCATACAACAGCGGAACAACCAGACAATATTCGGGTTCTTCATCTGCTGGTACTTCTGGATATTCAGGAAGCAGCAACCGTTATTCGAGGCCTTCAAGCAGCACTTACAGCGGCGGTTCAGGTACAACCAGCGGATCTTCGACAGGCAGTAGTTACTCCTCAGGAAGGTCTTCGTCTGTTGGAAGTTCCTATCAGAGGGGATCAAGCAGTAGTAGTTCAACTTATACAGCACCTGCACCAAGCAGTTCATATTCTTCGCCAACCAGAAGCAATTCAAGCAGTTATTCTGGTGGAAGCAGTAGCAGCGGATCTTCGTACTCCGGTGGCGGAAGCAGCAGTGGTGGAGGTGGTGGTAGTAGTAGCGGTGGTGGCAGTACCACAAGCGGAGGTGGATCAGGACGCAGGTAAAAAGAACCGATTTCCACATAACAAACAGTAAAAAAAATCAAAAAATAAATTGATTATGAAAAAGTTAATACTTACCCTATTTGCATCAGCTGGAATAATGGCTTTCTCCTTCGGTCAGTACGTTGATCAGGCTTTAATCTTTTCCCAACAAAACTATGGATCAACAGCCCGTTCTAAATCGATGGGAAATGCATTCGGGGCTATTGGCGGTGATTTCTCTTCCCTGAGCATTAATCCGGCAGGTATCGGGATTTATCTTAAATCGGAGTTCTCCTCAACATTGAATATACTGGGCATGAACAGTACGGATGCTACGTATCAGGGCCAGATAGCCAATGATCAAAGCAATAATTTTAGCTTTAGAAATTTGGGATTTGTAATGGCAAATCCGGTTCAGAATGGTGGTTCCGGCCTCGTATCATTAAATTGGGGGTTTGGCTTCAACAAACTTAATAATTTTAACCAGAATTATGCTGTAAGCAAAAACGGTTCGCCACATTCAAGAATGGATGCCTTTGCCGAAAACAGCTATGGGATCAACAAAACCAAATTCTATGACGAAAACAATCCATACAACAGTGGTATTCCATGGGAAAGCAAATTGGCATGGGAAACCTACCTTATGGATGTAAACGATCCAACTGTAAATTCCTACAATTCGATCCTTTTAATGAATGAGTTGGTCAACGAGAACATGACAGTAAATAAAGAAGGTTACAACAATGAAGTTGTAGGTACATTTGGGGCTAATTTTAACCATCAGCTTTATTTGGGGGCAACGGTTGGTTGGCAAATACTATACTACAATGAATCAAAGACTTATTCAGAAGATGGGGAATTTGGTAGTTTCGATTATTCCAGTAGTGCAAGGACTTCCGGAAAAGGAATTAATCTAAAACTAGGGATGATCTACCGGCCTATACCCTCACTTAGGATTGGTGCAGCGATCCATACACCAACATACTTCGCTTTGGACGAAGAGTATAGTTCAATTATGTCGTCAAACCTTCAATTCGTGAGTACAGAGGCAAATGGCCCACACCGTGCGGAAACACCACTTGGCAGTTATCAGTATAAAATGGAAACCCCAACAAGGGCGATAGCAAGTTTGGCGTACCAGTTTGGTAAAGTCGGGATGATATCATGTGATTATGAGTATGTTGACTATTCAAAAATGAAAATTCGGAATGGCAACGATGGCTACAATTTTTCTGTTGAAAACACGGATATTAAAGCGATTTACCAATCAGTAAGCAACCTTAGGTTTGGTGGGGAATACAAGCCAACAGAAGCCGTAAGCCTGAGGGCAGGTTACGAGTTGTTTGGAAATCCCTATAAATCAGTCGCTTTCAGCCAGGACCAGGCCAATAAGGATTATAGTTTTAAAACGATGAATCTTGGTGTCGGATACCGTATAGATAATGTTTATCTGGATGTTGCCTTTTCACATGGAAGCCAGACAAATTTCAGTTATATGTACCAGGTAAGCAATGCAAATGATCCGGTCAAATACGACCTGAAAAGCAACTCGCTGATATTTACTTTGGGAATTAAGCTTTGAGAAATAACAAATTGCAATAAAAAAGAGGGATACTAAAAGTCCCTCTTTTTTTATTGCAATTCAATTCTGAAATCATTTTTGGTGAATTCTTACTTAAGAGTATAAGTTCCGCCCCATGTTTGTTTTTTGAACAACTCGTCAGTTGGCAACATTTTCGCCAAATCTTTTCCCAATTCTGCCTCTTTTACTTCACTAAAGGATGAATTATAGGGTTCAAGGCTTTGTTCAACTTTGCCCGACATTGTACATCCCCGTTTTGTAGATGCCTCAAAGGCTGAATTGGCAGACCCTCCAAGGAGGTTAGCCTTTCCTGCGGTATTTGAAAAATCCCGACTGATGCCCGCCGAGAAATCGGAATCTTTCAATCCATCCGGCCCAAAAGTAAGTGAACCATTTACCGTAACCTTTGTCCCATTTGCTTCAACGGAAAGGCCTGTTCCTGCAGTAACCTCATAGTCCTTCACTACGCCTTTGCCATCCACAGAAACAGAGCCACTCAGATTAACAAACGCGCCTACCTTTGCACCAGCCTCTTCTGTTTCAACACCAACTTTTAAGCCACCTGTATAGGTTGCTGCCCCGGTAAACTCACTTCTTGTCATTGACCCGGATAGTTCAGGAGTTCCTTCCATAGGTAAAGTTACATTCAAATTTACAGTCGTACGGGCACATGAAATTCTTCCTTTAATGAACACATAGTTGAAATCTGTCCCGTAAGAATCCAATTTCTTGAACAATGGAGATGACTCAGGAATTTCTCCAGAATCGAACCGCGCTTTTTCTGACCTATTGCGGCGAATCCTGGCATTTTCCTCACCATCGTGAGCCGCTTGTTCAGCATCTCTTTGCTCAAGAAGCGCATCCATATTGCAATTGCAATCCCAGTCATCGTTATAGGTGAATGCACTATATGCTGCCAAACAATTGTATAAACCCCAAACGATTGCCGAATTCATGGATGATTTAAGTTCCTTTTCCTTTTTAAGCCTGACATCCGGATCTGAAATGAGTGCAATATGGCGTAGCACATCATAATAATACGCTTCCACATTCGGTTTAATTTTTTGATTATATGAAACGCAAGCCATATTTGTTGCTGAATTAAACGCTACCTCAGAAACGTTATTGAATTGAACAAAATACTTCTCGTGGATATGATGACGTTTGATATCCCATTCAACTTTTGGGAATACCTTTTCATTTTTTAGTGCTTCATCCATAGCACTTGACATTTGCTTATTGAAAATGTCCATTTCTGCGTCCATCATTTCACTAATCGCATGATTCTTTTTTTTAGCCAGCTCAATTATTTCAGTTACAGCGCGGTGAGTTCGCTTGTTCACTGAATAAAGGAGCCCCCTGTAGAGATTCGTTTTACGGTTGTAAACCCCAAAATTCAGTTTCTGAATGATGACATTCATGGGGTCAGCGTATTTATTCGGGTCAATCTGCATAATGATGAAGAAGGGGTCAATTTGACCGGCCAATGCAAAAGTAGATGCTGTATTTCCTTTTGCAAGGTCAAGTTCAGCACCCTGTGCCTGATTTTGCAGTTTGTCGAGGTTACCCAGGAATTTATCCATCCCTTCAACCTTGGAATCACTATTATCCGTACGATTCTCGTACTTCTCAGGGTGTTTGGCCATATCGTTCAAATCGACACCAGGATCAATTTTCAGTCCCATTTTTGACAACATATCCAATACCGGGTTTATCGTTGCAGCAGCATTCGATACTGACAACAAACTAAGTGATTCGGAAAAATCTTCAAGTGCACAGATTCCTTGCGCTGACGAGATCGCTTTCAGGGAAGCAAATGGAGAGATTCTATTGATATTCGGGGCTCGGTAACTTCCGATAGGTACCAGGTGTTCAATGAAATACCGCATTTTATTCCGTTCACTCTGATCTATTTGCGAAATAAAATCAGCAGCCGTCTCGATGGGTTCAGATGACATGACTTTAATTCCCTCGTCAAAAGCCTCTGCAGGTGCTTCGAGTGGCAGATCGGTGAACTTGTCACTTTTTTCGAGGCTTTTCTTCGCTTTGGCTATCTGAAGGTATTTCTCTGGCCGGTCCAGATTATCATCCTCCATGATCGCCAAGGCTTTATCCGGTTGCTTTATAGCATGGAAATAGGCGGCGAGGCCTAAAGCAGCATCCCATGAAAATGGACTTAACTTCCTTGCTACCTGAAACAGGGAACGGGCTTCCTCCAATTTGCCCATATCGATGTAAAGATTTCCCAGATTAATAATTGCAGTTAAACTCTTATCGGTCCAGGCCCCATTTGTCGAAGAAACTGACATGGCATAAAGAAAAACCGTCTCAGCGTCCTTACGATAAGATGCAAGTGCTTCGGACTTGGTGATGGAATGGTTCAAATGCTCTCCGGTTGTAATAATTGCAGATGCAAAATTATTTGCATTTGCCGGACTTTGAGGATCAAGGGCAAATACAGCAGAGGCAAGCGCAATCACAAACTTAGGCATATTGTAATAATTCGTCAATGTAGAGACTGTAAAAGAGAGAGCTTTGGCTTTCCCAGGATCAGTATTTGCACCATCGAAATTTGGTTTCCAGGTAACTATCCTGGAATAATCTTTAAGATCATCGGGACCAAAATTTTGCTGTGCCGCCTTATTCTGTGTGCCGGCAATTTTTAAAATATCACTTTTTGAGGGCGCATCCTCTTTCTTTGGTAGAATATAGGGTTTTAGCTCAAGTTCGGCATTGATAGCCAAAACCATAGCCTTTCTTTGGGCTTCATTGCGCCCGGAACCAAATGGTGATGAACCGGATTTGGAACTGGGAACGGGGGTAAGGGAATACTGCGGAACCGGAGGTATTTCAATCAGCGGTTTTCCACTGGCCTTTTTTTCTTTATCTTCCTTATTTCCTTCCTTATCATTTCCAGGTAGCATTGATCCGGGAGGCATTATCTTTTTGGCCAACTCCCTCATCTGAGGAGTTATAGTCGAAGGAAAGCCTCCAGGTAGGTTCTGTGCTTCAAGTACTGAAGCACAGAACAATGTGAAGATTAGAAAAAACAGGGCTCTCATAGCTTAATAAACTCAACTCTTCGGTTCAAAGCTTTGTTTACCGGGGTATCGTTTGGTGCTACTGGTTTGGTCTCTCCCAATCCGTCAGTTTCCAACTGGGTTGCTTTTACGCCAAAGGTTTTCACCAATTCAGCTTTTACTGAGGCAGCCCTCCGTTTTGACAAATCCATGTTCTTTGCATCATCTCCATCTGAATCGGTATGACCAAATATTTTAACCTTAACATCAGGAACTTCGTTTAGGATTGCGGCTATATCTTTCAATGTTGCATAGGATTCAGGTTTTACAACATCCTTATTGACATCAAAATAAATACCATAGGTAACCAGTTTGCCTTCAACAAGGAGTTTGTTCCGTGTGTCGGGCAAACCGGCTGCAATCCTGAAATTTGTAACCATTGGAATTGTAGATTCCCAAATTTCAAATCTCATCATATTGGCCTGAAAGCCAGTTTTAAAGACCTTTGGCAAATCAAAAACCTTAACCTGGTCAAGATAAAATCTTAAACGGGTTTTTTGTACCCAGAATGAAAGGTGGTACTTTTTTCCTTGCTGCATAACAGCATCTGCTTTGGATCCATCAATTGTATATCCACTCTCATCATATGCACTGAAAGTACTGTGATAACCAAATGTCATTTTTATTCCACCTTTTTCGCCAGGAACAGCCCCTCCTTCACCGAGGTCTTTCGGATTTTTTGCACTGTAGAGGTAAAATCCAAATTCATGGGCAGTATTTCCTTCTTCTTTTGGAGATGCAATTGCATCAAATTCAATTGTATAATTATCAGGTAATTTAATTCCTTCTTCAAGCGCGACAGAACCTTCACCCATTATCTTGAACCAATTCCCCGGGAATAAATTGGTTGTCACAACCTCACCTGTAGCATTTGAATTCCAGTTTGGAGGAAAATCACCAACTTTGGTTGAATTGAAATCATCATAAAAGATAATCTTTTCTCCGGGAATGAAATCAAATTTGGAATAGGAAACCAACGATGGCTTTTCTTCCTGTACAGTTTGATCTGCCTGAGGTTTCTGGCTATTCGAATCGCCCTGTGCAGCAGGAGCTTCAGTTTGTCCCTGAGGATTGGCTTTTTTCTTCTTAAAAAGGCTCTTGACCCCATTTTCAACAGCATCAAGACCTTTATCAATACCTTCATCAACTTTGTTGTTGGCACGGTCGTTCGTCTGGTCTTTGACTTTACTTTTAAGGTTAATCTGGGCATTGAGGTTGAAACATCCCAGGGAAAAAATCATCACGAATAATAATCCGATTGTTTTCATTGTGTTGGTTTTATTTAATTACAAACTTTCAATAGCATTAATCACATTTAGGAAATGGTATTGGAGGAACCATTTCTTATAGTACACACAAATTTATTCATTTACCACCTTATCAATATCACCTAAAAAGGGGATTTATCAGAAATGGTGACGATTTGTAAAGCTTTAATTGATGATTAGTTCAAATTGCTCAGGAGAATCGAAGATTGAATTGCCTATGGGCAAATTTTCTCTGATTTGGGTTGCAGTTTCTTCATGCATCAACAAAGGTTGGTTACAATTCGCACCATCGGCACACATAAATCGTTTGGTTTTAAGGAAAACCCCTTGCCATTCATAAACCTCAAGTTTTTCGATGCCAATCCTGATTTCAAAAATGTTGCATTCCTTTCCGAGTAAGCTCGCTTTTCCTAAAAGTTTAACCGTATTGTCATAAAGGTTGTTCCTGAAAATATAGTTGAGTTCCGATGCCGGTTTGTCATTATAGTTGCCATTCACCAGGTTTCGCTTGCGGGTTGATTTCTGTATAAAATCGACAAAATAATCAAATTCACCATCCCTGATCTCTTTGGTGTGCCTTTTTTCAGGTGGCAGGCCGTATTCGACAATAGTCCCTTCCCACTCCTGACTTGAAGCCTTACCACTATCCCTGATGTACAGCGTCTTTTTCCCCTCTTCCTTGACCTGACCATAATCTTTTTTGGTGTCAAAATTTACGATCAAGGTCTTAAACCCGGAATCAACAATTTTATTTGGAGCTTCCAATTTGTCTCCATCAATAATCCTGGAGTTTTCAGGAACCTCAAAAACTGATGTGGGAATGGAAATGTTCTCTTCAAAACTAATCGCTTCAATTGTTGTTAATAGGTTACCTCCGAGGTAATACTTGCTGGACAAGCAGATATCATGATAAACAAGAAATTCAATTTTGTCCTTTGACGAAAGCGCGAAATTGAAAATCTTGTATTCATAGCTGGAGCAATTTAATCCCAGAAAAATAACCGTTCCTGTTTTGGCAAACCCTTGAAATGATTTGCTATTTTCTTTGTTGACCCTATTGTAAATGAGATCTTGTACCTGTTTGCTTAATCCCCCCAAAAAACCACTTGAGTAGGTGTCCTTGGTCAGTTTTGATTTTGTCGTGCAACCTATGGGGGAATCCACCCAATAGATATAACCGTCTTTGAAAATTTGTTTGTTTTTTCCTCCGGGTAAGAATTCCGCTCCTTCACCAATTTGCTCCCTCGAAACCAAAGCACCAAAATTGTCAAAGGTTTCTCGAACAATTTGCTTTCCCACAGTATTATTCTCATTAATAGCATGTTGTTCATCCTTCAAGGTGTATTGGATGATTGCCGATTTTACGGGATACCTGGGAAGAAAATCATTTTTAACTTGTTGTGCCCTGTTATTGATCGAAAAACCCAAACATAGGATCAAACCAAAGAATGCCGTTTTATTTAATTCAGACCTGTTCATCATCAACTTTTTAAAATCAGGTGAAAGTTAAAAAAAAGGGATTGTCCATCTATCCCCTTTTTAAGGGATAAATGGACAATAGGACTTAAAAGTATCAGGATAATTCAAATGCTGAATTTCTAAATGCCAAACTTGAAATTTTGGAATAGAGTTTCCTTCCTCCAAAATTCCAAAACCTCCAAATTAGATCACAAGATCATTCCGGCACCCACTACATTATTGGTCCCTTCGTCGATAAGGATGAGGCTTCCTGTATCACGGTTCTTCTTATACGGATCGAAAAACAAAGGTTTCGTGGTTTTGATCATGATCCTTGCAATTTCATTTAATCCAACATGCGGATCATTGTGGATCTCTTCTATTGTATTGATATTCACTTTGTACTTCACTTCCGTGAC
>CAIYPA010000205.1 GCA_903927965.1 uncultured Bacteroidia bacterium
AGCCATAATCACGTAAAGATACTGTTTTCATTTTGCTGTAAATTTAAAAGTTTGTAAAATAAACAATCAAAGATAAGCAGAAAATGAATATTTGAATCTAATATTAAAATATTATTCAATAATTATTTTACAAAGGCCATTTTTTTTACTTCATCTGAATTTTATACGAGATCATCGACCCATTTATTTGGATTCTGGATTGCCTGTTCGACCAATTCTATTGAAATTGGTTTGGTATGATCGTTGCCTAAAATATCTTCAATAATTTAACGTGCAATGGCATTGACAAACCAAGGTTGCCCATCGGTTTGCTCAAATATTCTATCAACAACCGGTTTTTCGAATATCTGTCCGGTTACTATTTTTTTGTTTGATCATAGAAGTCATTAATAGAAAGACCTGCCTGGCGCACAATTGAACGGAATGTTCCTATAGGAATTTCTTTTCTTGGTGAAGGTACTATGACAGTAAACCCTTCTCTTTGATATTTCTGATGACTTCCTCGCTGTGAAACGAACTTAAATCCTGATTTGAGAAGAGTCTTAATAATTTGATCTGACGATAATAGTTTAGACATGTATCCGGGTTTCACCTATAAGTGTTTCCTGAATGGGTGTAAATGTAATTCGCGCATCTTTATCTTCGAAATACAAAATTAGTGCCTCATTCAAATTGTCGATTGCCTCTTGTACCGTTTCGCCAAAGCTAGATACATCGACATTTAAGCATTGTGATACATAGTATTTACCTTCTTTCTGGACAATATATTTTAATTTTTTTACCATGATGCGTACGTTGATAATTTGTTGTCAAAGTTATTAATTATCTATGAATTTATTTTCCTTAAGAAACGGACTATTAAAACTGGTACATCATTGCCAGTTCGCCATGGATATTAAGCCGGTTTTTCCCCTTGTCCCACCATGCGGGGGGAACGCTTGGGATTGGATCATATAACCATTGATAATTGATCGAACTAACCGGTTCTACTTTTGCCGAAATGAGGAATTTCTTATAATTCCAAATCCCGAATAGGGATCCACCTAGATCGACCCAATGACTTCGGTAATCTTTAATTGTATTGTTATAAAAATCATTGTTTTGAACAACCCTTTTGATTTGGATCCCAATTCTTTTAAACCCTTTTACCCAACTAAGATTAATCGATTGCATGTTGCTGCCCGATCCTATGCCAGCCCCTAAATATTGTCCTTGTTGCGTATAACCATCATACACTAACCCATGATGATACCATCCAAAACTGCCAGGAGAAGAAAAATTGCTTCTAAGATATGTAGATAGAGCTTGTTCAAGTTGAGTAAGCTCAACATTCACTTGAATATATTCATGAAGATGTTTCTTGATTACGATCAACTTACTGAATCCCAGAATGTAGGCGTTGATGTGACTTGGTTCCAATAAGAAATCCCTGAGATCATAGCTGTGATCCTCACGACCATATTCAAAATAGATTTCCTGATGAGATTCTTTGGCTACCCAACGCATAAAAACCGAAGCCAACTGATCCCTGGGAATTGCGTCTTCAGAATTACCACCATCAGCTTTTTTCGTAATGGGTGTAATGATTGGCAAATAGTCCTTTATACCTGTACCCAGATCTTTACTGTAAATAATATAGCTCCGTGTTGCACCCATAAAAAGCCCGGGTACCCATTTGGGCTGGTAACTGATTACAATTCCATTCAAGTAACGCCAATCATTGGGTTTCGGGTTATAGGTTGTTTTATGTAGCAATAAACGTTGCGGGTCAAGGTTCGGAAATCCCGATTGATCGAGTCGTCCTGCAATAATTTGTCCTTCTAGAGATCCTATTGATGTGAGAAGAGGCCTTACAGTATTGAGTGTTAAATGTTTAAATCCAGCTGCAGAATTTGTCATTAATAAGGCGTTTTGAACACCAGGACCCCACCATAAATTTTCATTGGACAATCCGAAAGAAACTGCACCAAAAGTCAATCGAATACTACTTTGCCCCCATAGTGCTTTTTTATAAGGATTATTCCCAAATTTTTCCGGTATGTCAATAGTGTTTAAGAAAAAGCTATTATAATTTCGCCAAACATTATCCGGTTGTTTATCAGGAAATCCTTGAAAGTCCCTGTTTTCTGCATAAACAAGTTCGGGATAAAACTGAAGGCTCAAAAATCCATATTTTGCATAGAATCCACCACTAACCAGTGTTTGGTATCCTCTTGAGGGGATCATCGATCCATCATTGATCCCTTCAGGATGATCGGAGTTGAATTGTTGTTTCCATAGGATGGGCAGAAGAGTGATCAATCTTTTTTTGCTAGCAACACCCGCATCTTTTTCCACTGGCCCTTCTGTAATGTATCCTGATTCATTCAAATGATAACCAGTTTTCCCTGCATGGATAGGGAAAAACGGCCTTGCGGTAAATGAGGCTGAGGAGTCAACCTGTCCAAGCAGTTGGGCGTTGCGGTAGGCATCCTCTAAAACCGGTGTACCTACGGGCAAAGATTGAGCTGCTGCGTTCCCAATAAGCAGTATGGAAAACAAATAAACAATTGCAATTTTTTTATCCACTGATTACAATGATTTTTTATTGTCCACGGATTGTTTTTATTGTCCACCGATTACACCGATTAACACGGATTGATTTTTGTCCACCGATTACACCGATTAACACGGATTTATTTTTGTCCACCGATTACACCGATTAACACGGATTAATTTTTTGTCCACCGATTACACCGATTATCACGGATTAATTTTTTGTCCACTGCTTGTCCCAGCCAGCCCCGATTTCGGGGACATTTTGTCGGGAGATTGGACCGATTGGCACGGATTTATTGAATTTTGATCTGTGAAAATCCGTGAAATCTGTGGACAAAGATAAAAGTCATATTATGGAATGTATTCCAACTATAAGTTGGTTTTCTGTCCACATCTTGTCCCGACATTTTGTCGGGAGATTACACCGATTAACAAGGATTAATTCTTTGTTCACTGATTGCACCGATTGGCACGGATTTATTGACTTTTGATCTGTGAAAATCCGTGAAATTCGTGGACAATCCCTTTCCTTGTCCTATGATAATCATTATTCTAATTTTCTATATATAAAATCATTAAAAGCATCTATTAATGAATACTTTACAGATAGCCAATCTGAATTATTTAAAATAATTGGGTCAAATTCCAATTCACAGTCTTCGGAAAAGAATGTTATATTTTCTAAAACTTGTTTTATATCGTTAAAAGGATATTTTTCAATATAAAAGTTCAATAAATCCTCGATCCGGTAAGTCTTTAAAAGTTCTGAAATATCGAAGAAATCTTTTTTTGTGTTTCGAGATGTTATCGCTTCCAATTTCATGGGAGCAATATCTTCGAGATGGGCAATTCTGATGTTTTCAATAATAACAGGATTCCTAATAAATTTTTCAGTGTTCATCAAATCAATTTTTAAATCCCTTTCACCAAGTGTTGGTATATAAAGTGTTAAACCAAAGGAAAGTTTTCTAATTTCAGCATTTGGGATCTTTTTTCTTAAAACTTTAGCTAATTCGTTTATATCAAAATCTGCATCCGAAAAAAGGTCAATGTCAATACTTTGTCTGTGACCTAGTTGTAAGCTTAATCCGGTACCACCCACTAGTCGAAAAAGTTCAAGCTCTTTCCAACCCATTAAATTTTCGAGCGTTTGGAATAAAAATGGCGTTGTTGTTTGTTTGTACAGCATTTGAAATTAGATTTTTCTATCTTAAAAAAAACTGACACAAAATGCAATGTTTTTTCATTTAAAAAACCTGCAGAAGTTAAACTTTCAATTGCTTTTTGTTTACCAAAATAATTAACGGTATTTATTACATCATTAAAAGTTCCGTATTCGAAAACTTTTCTGATAATATAATCAGGGAATTTTTCTGCTTGTTCAATCAATTTATCAAAATCAACATCCCAGAATGCCTTCGAAGATATGTATAGTCTATTATTCATAAATTTTAGACTGTGCTCGCATCGTTGGTGTAATAAATGAAACCTGTCGGGAGATTACACCGATTATCACGGATTAATTTTTGTCCACCGATTACACCGATTAACACGGATTGATTTTTGTCCACTGCTTGTCCCAGCCAGCCCCGATTTCGGGGACATTTTGTCGAGAGATTGCACCGATTGGCACGGATTTATTGAATTCTGATCTGTGATAATCCGTGAAATCTGTGGACAAAGATAAAAGTCATATTATGGAATGTATTCCAACTATAACTTGGTTTTCTGTCCACATCTTGTCCCAGCCAGCCCCGATTTCGGGGACATTTTGTCGGGAGATTGCACCGATTTTCACATATTTAAATACTTTTAATCAGTGAAAATCCGTGAAATCTCCCGACAAGATGTCGGGACAAGTAGTGGACAATAACAAAATCTGTATTAATTCATTTTCTGATCAGACTTTTTCGAAATAGGTATCCGGGTCATTTGGATCAAAATGTTCGTTGATCCAAAAAATGGTGTATAATTCTTCATCTCCAATGTTGGTGATGTTATGGGTAAACCATACCGGCATGTCAACAAAGGAGGGTTCTTTTCCATCCAAATCGATTGAAAGCACCTTGTCTGTTCCGACCCTTCGCAATTCAATCCTGGCTTTCCCTTTAATGACGGCAAATCGTTCCGCCTTCCGGGTATGAAAATGGTTGCCACGCGTGATTCCTGGGACTGTGGTGGAAAATGAGACCTGACCACCTGTTTTCAACTTAACAGTTTCAACAAATGACCCTCGTTGATCCGAATTCAATTTCAATTTGAAAGGGTAAAACGACTGATGATCGATATAACTGATAAAAGTATTAAAAAGGTTACGTTGAGCAGGATTGTCCAACTCCGGGATTTCACCAAAACTGAAATAATTGTCTTTATAGGTTTGGAGAATCGTTAATAGGCTGGATACCTTTATCTTGGATGTTGGGGAGACCTGAACTTCATCGATCACACAATCATTTTTGTTTTCTGTATAGATCAGTTCTATTCTGTCAATAAAATGTTTGACCAACTCACCTACGTAGATCAGTTTTATTTCACTATCGATCTCAATTTTAGGTTGTTCATTGTGCGTCAATTGATGACAGAAAGTTGCGATAACCGAGTTATAGTAGGGATTTCCATAAGGCCCATAAACATTCGGAATAATAAATCCCGAAAATTGCGAATTGTTTTTATCTGCCCATTGCTCCAATAGTTTCCTACCATCACGTTTTGACCGACCATACAAGTTGTCACGTTCTTCTTGTGTGCTCGATGAAAACAGAATATGAGGTGTGCTTTTGGTCGATTCACAGGCTGCAATAAGTTGCTTTACCAAATTGATATTCGTTTGGTAAATCACTTCAGGATCGTTGTGCCGGTTCATTGCTGCCAGATGGACGATCACATCACAACTCTTCACAAATCCGTTCAATTTGTCGATATCCGAAAAGAATGCATCTTCAAATGGAACCCTTTCAAATTTAGAAGGATAAAGTCCTAAAGTATTGTACAGGTGAGTACCTACAAAGCCCGGTTGCCCGGTTATTCCTATTCTCAGCATGATTTATTTGAACACAGTTAAATGTATGGAACACTGATGACACTGATTAAACAGATTTTCATGGATTCTGTCGCTTAACTGAATGATAGTGTTTATGTAATTACAATTAAAATATCAGTGGTCATCCGTAACATCTGTGTTATCAGTGTTCCATTACTGTTTAAACTATTCCCCGAAAACGTCTTTTCTGATCATTGGCAATTTGAGAAGCAACTCTTTTGTCCCTTCCACATCCAATCGGTGCGTATTGTGGGAATGGTAATCCTCGATCACCGATACTTTTTCCTCGCCTTCGCTGAAATAACTTTCATAGTTCAGGTCGCGGTTGTCGGCAGGGACACGATAGTAATTGCCCATATCGATGGCTTTTGCCATTTCTTCCCTGTTTACAAGGGTTTCGTAAAGTTTCTCCCCATGACGTGTTCCAATGACCCGAATCTTGCTCTCGGATTTGTACAATTCTATCAAGGCCTGGGCCAGGTCGCCAATAGTTGAAGCAGGTGATTTCTGAACAAACATGTCCCCGTTTTTCCCATGTTGAAAAGCATAAACTACCAGATCGACAGCGTCTTCCAGCGTCATCATAAAGCGGGTCATGTTGGGATCAGTAAGGGTCAGGTCTTTACCGGCTTTTATTTGCTCTACAAAAAGAGGAATCACCGAACCACGGGATGCCATTACATTTCCGTAACGAGTGCCACAGAAAACAGTATCGGATGCCGCACCCATGGAACGGGCTTTGGCTTGCATCACCTTTTCCATCATGGCTTTTGAAATACCCATCGCGTTGATTGGATAGACTGCTTTATCGGTGCTCAAAACAATCATCCGTTTAACTCCATGTTCGAATGCAGAATCCAAAACATTTTGGGTCCCCAAGACATTTGTATTGACAGCTTCTATTGGAAAAAACTCACAGGATGGCACTTGTTTCAAGGCAGCTGCATGGAAGATAAAATCGACACCGCGCATTGCATAATCCACGCTACGCTTGTCTCGCACATTTCCAATGTAGAATTTTACTTTGGGATTGTTCAAACGATGGCGCATATCGTCCTGTTTCTTCTCGTCGCGCGAAAAGATTCGGATTTCTCTAATATTTGTATTTAAAAAGCGATTTAAAACGGCATTTCCAAAGGATCCGGTTCCACCAGTAATTAAAAGGGTTTTATTTTCAAACATTTGTAATATAATAGGTATTTGATTGAGAACTTTTTAGATGGTATTAAGTAATAAGAAAACATACCATTATTCAGTTCTAATTACTTTATTTGCCAGAAATTTCCAAACCTAAATTATCATTAAAGGCGTCCGTTCACTGTTTCGATGTTAAGGATTCCCTTGACATCGTAAATAATCGCCCCTGCATTTTTGTGTTCCAAGAGGTCAAGTTGAAGAAACTCCTGATGTGCAACAGCCAATATTACGGCACCATATCCACCTTCAGCTAAACAATAGGATTTGATTTCAGGATATTGTGTTATCGTTTCAATTCCATATTCACGCATTACTTCTGCCGGTTCGGCCCATGGATCGTAAACATCCACTGATATGCCATATTCACAAAGCTCATGATAAATATCGATGGCTTTTGTATTTCGGATATCAGGGCAATTTTCTTTGAAGGTGATGCCCAGCATAAGAACTTTTGTCCCCTTAACTGGAGTTCCATTCTTAATCATGAGTTTCACGACTTCGGAAGCCACATATTTCCCCATGCTGTCGTTCAAACGACGTCCGGCAAGGATAATCTCGGGATGGTAACCATATTCCTGAGCTTTTTGTGCAAGATAAAAGGGATCAACGCCAATACAATGGCCACCTACTAACCCTGGATTGAAAGGAAGAAAATTCCATTTAGTTCTGGCAGCTTCCAAAACCGCATGTGTATCTATTTTCATGAGGTTGAAAATCTTGGCCAGTTCGTTTACAAAGGCAATGTTGATATCGCGCTGTGAATTTTCGATCACCTTGGCAGCTTCTGCAACCTTTATTGTTGGGGCAAGATGGGTGCCGGCAGTAATCACGGAACGGTAAACATCATCCACTTTCTCGCCAATTTCAGGAGTAGAACCAGAAGTTACCTTTTTTATCTTCTCGACTGTATGTTCCTTGTCTCCAGGGTTAATTCTTTCAGGTGAATACCCTGCAAAAAAGTCAACATTATATTTCAAACCTGAGACCTTTTCCACAACAGGGATGCAATCTTCTTCGGTTGCTCCGGGATAAACGGTCGATTCATAAACGACTATATCCCCTTTTTTGATCACTTTACCCACTGTTTCGCTAGCTTTTACAAGTGGGGTAAGGTCTGGCCGGTTGTTCTTGTCAACCGGGGTAGGAACTGTGACAATAAAAAAATTGCAGTCTTTGATCAGATCAAGTTTTGTAGTGCATAAAAAACCTTTACCGATGGCTTCATTTAACAAGTCACTGCTCACTTCAAGCGTATCATCAGCCCCATTCATCAAAGAATCAACCCTTTTCTGGTTAATGTCGAAGCCAATGGTCTTGTATTTGGTGGAAAACAGTCTTGCTAAAGGAAGGCCAACATAGCCCAATCCAATAACAGCGATACGAGTCTCATCCATATTTTAAAGAAATTTCACGAATTTTGCACGAATTTCACGAAGGTTCAATTCAAAATTCGTTTATATGTTAAAGATGGAGTGCCAAAATTGATAAGCAAACCAAGTTTAAATTTGGTAGCTTTTATATTATTTAATGTATATTCAACTTTTTGAACTCTATTTCCAAAGCTTCGGCGTAAACACTCTCAAGAAATCCTGCACCAAGTTTTTTGTGTACCTCAATACATGCACCGATTATTTTATAACTTTCTTCCTTAAAGAATATCTCTGTCATTACCTTTGTTCAATTCGCTACAATTCGTGCAATTTGTGTGCAGTCCAGTACCAGGCTACGGCTTCCCTGAGGCCATCCTTGAGGCAATATTGCGGATTGTAACCCAATAATCTTTTTGCTTTATCGATTGAAGCAAGGGAATGAGGCACATCCCCTTTTCTTGTAGGACCATGTAGTATTTGGACTTGCGCAATAGTTGGATCATAGCTTGTTAAGAATTCTTTAAGATAGCTGACCAAAAGATTGATTGTGGCCCTATCCCCATATGCCGTATTGTAAACCTGATTTACAGCCTCCTTGTTTTTTGTGGATAAGGCTAACAGATTCATCTGAATTACGTTGTCTATGTAGGTGAAATCACGGGAATAGTTGCCATCACCATTAATTACCGGAGAGACATGTTCCATAAATTGTTTGACGAACAATGGAATCACCGCGGCATATGCCCCCTGGGTATTCTGTTTACGACCAAAGACATTAAAATAGCGTAGGCCAATACATTCCATTCCATAGGTCCGTGAAAAGACATCCGCATACAACTCGTTGACGTATTTTGTAATGGCATAAGGTGAAAGTGGCCGGCCAATTATTTCTTCAACTTTTGGTAAGGTTTCAGAATCGCCATAAGTAGAGGAACTGGCAGCGTAAACAAACCTCTTAATTCCCGCATCCCTTGACGCAACCAACATATTCAGAAAACCGCTTACATTGACTTCATTCGATGTAATGGGGTCATTAATAGACCTGGGAACAGATCCAAGGGCGGCTTCGTGCAAAACGTAATCAACACCAATAACAGCTTCCCTGCAATTGTCCAGGTTTCGTATATCCCCAGTGATTAACTTAAATTGAGGATTCGACAACAGTACTTCGATATTTTCCATCTTTCCTGTTGAAAAATTATCCAGACAAACAACCTGGTTGTCAAGGGTTAGCAACGATTCACAAAGGTTGGAGCCAATAAACCCTGCACCTCCGGTAACCAATATTTTTGTTTTTGAGATCATCTAGAAAGAGAAAGCTTTTGATCGGAATACAAATTGATATTTGATGTTTGTAAACCTTTGTTCGTCAACTTGTAAACAGCTTATCAAAAAGTAGATTTATCTTTGGAATATAATCAACTTTATACAGCTTCGCCCTCTCAGTCCCATTTGCAGTCTTTTTGCAAAAAGTTGTAAGGTGGCATTCGTACTCCGATTTTGGGCAAAGGTAAAAGAATATTTCAAAATTTGAACCGCAAAATGCCATATTTTAACAAAATGGCCATTTTTATTTAGATAGAATATAAATAAATAGTGATTGATGTTGTTGAAACTGGATCCTTTTTACATGGATAAGTCATAAAAATGACCGTTTTAGATCTGATTAGTATGAAAATAAAAATGGTAATTAAGCCATAAAATTGAAGTAGCTATAAAAATATATTTAATATTGAACGTCAGATGTCTGCTTATTTATGGCCTTTGTATTTTTTCGATGCCGGGCGAAACCATGGAAAATACTTATTATTACGACCAAAAATTTTGCCTTTGGTTCCAGATAATGTGTAAGTGACCGCCAAAAAGGTTGAACTATAAACCTCTTTTACGTTATATATTGCATCAAAGGGTGGAACAGGTCTCATTGTGTGAATTCCATCCAAACGGTCGGTTTCGACTTGTCGGAATGTTATTCCCAACTTTAGTTTTACTTTGTCATCAATTTTGTAAGAAAATCCTGCTCCATATGCGATCGAATATTTGAAAGGGTTACCTGAAGTAGCATAAGGAAATAGTGCCTGATATTCTTTAATCAGTACAGCACCACCACCACCTTTGATATAAATATACCAGCTGTCATTCTTGGTCTTTTTAAAAAAAACTTTGTTTAAGTTGGCACAAAGCATTAAATCGAATTCATTGATTCCTGTTTTAAATGGATCTGGGTAGGGAAGACCCAAATCTATGGCACTTTGGGGAACAGCATAACCGCTATTTTGATTCCAGATGCCTGATAATTTGGATGTGTGCCATTCAAATTCTGAACTTAGTTGAGGTGAAATATTTCTGATTACTGAAAGAGAGAAAGAGCTGTTCAGATTTGAGTTCCAATAATTAAATTTCTTGTATTGTGCATCTGAATTCGGATTAAAGGAGTTAAGAAATTTTGAAGCTCCGACAGAAATTCCAACCTCCCAGTTGTGTTGTTTTCCAGATTTTTGGGCAAGGTTAATTATGGTAACCTGAAACATTAAAATAGTGACAAGTACCAAACGTTTTAAAGATAATGACACTGACATACTAAATATTAAATAAGGTGGTTAATTTATTACACAAAAATATACTTTTAATCGAATGTGAAATACTGGATCATGTAGGTTGAGCCCAATTTAAGTCAGATGGTAATCAAAAACCACATTTGATCATTCATATGGCTTGTTTGATCAATGAAATGATGCGAATGAAAAATAAATATTAATTTTTCGTAATTTATAATTCAATACTGATTTTTTCAGAACTTACTGTAATAATGATATTTACAATTTTCTTATTTAGATTGAGTCGTGATAGGGAAATAAAAAAGCATATTCTTCATCGTTGGCATATTGTTTTGTAAAATGTGTTTGATATCTTTGATGGGTTGTTTGATAAGTGAAAACCATATTTTGATCATTAATTTAAAATTTGCACCATGACACAGATACAATTTCAAAATTCATTGACAAGTCTTCATTCCAAATTATATTATTTTGCACTTAGCTTGACCAGCGATTCAGATAAAGCACGGGATCTTGTACAGGAAACCTATTTAAAAGCATTAACTTATCGTGATAAATTTTCGGCTGATACCAACCTTATGGCTTGGGTCTATACTATTATGAAAAACACCTTTATTAACGAGTACCGGCGAAACGTGAAAACGAAAACTACACTCGAGAGTTCTACGCATAAACTCCAGATTTCATTTTCGAAGGATGATTACTCCCCTGCAGCAGATTCGATTCATGCAGAGAAAGAAATTTACAAAAAGATTGATCTTCTTGAGAACGAATTTCGTGAGCCTTTTCAACTTTTCTTAAGTGGTTACAAATATAAAGAGATTGCAGAGAAACTTGATTTACCTCTTGGTACTGTAAAAAGCCGTATATTTTTCACAAGAAAAAAACTGGGAAAATGGTTAAGTGATTACATTAACTGAATGTCGTTTTAAAATGTAGTGTGTAATTGTCCGATTGAAGTAAACTCCTTGTAAACAATATTTTGCAAGGAGTTTTTCTTGATATATTGTGTTTTAATAAATTTTTCCCGAGCCATCGCACCAGATTTTAGTCCATCTTATTTGTTGAGTGAAGGACTGTATAGGATGTAAACTGTGTACATGGCGACTGTAAAGGTTAAACAAAAAAGAGAAGCCCATATAGACTTCTCCTGAAAATTGGTGACCCAGCTGGGATTCGGACCCAGGACCCTTCCGTAAACGGAATGCCCTACCAGATGAGCTACTGAGTCATCCTTGTAGGCCTTTGTTTTTCATAGGCGTTGCGAAGGTAATCTATTTGTGGTATGAGCAACCTTTTCAGAAAATTAGTTGAAAAAATCACACCGTTTACAAAAAAATATCCTTCATTATATAAACTTAAACTCAAAAAATGTGTTTAATATCCTGAGAACGATAAATAAATAGTAAACTATAAATCAATAAATTACAATGAATAAAATAATTGTGTTAAACAGCCGACCTGTTGGAAAACCACAAAAGCATGATTTTAAATTTATAATTGACGGGATGCCAATAAATGGAGATGGTGAAGTTTTAATGAAAACCCGGTTTGTGTCTGTTGATCCATATTTAAGGGGCAGGATGTCAGAAGCAAAATCGTATATCCAACCATTTGAATTAAATCAACCTATCAGTTCAGGCATCATTGCAGAGGTTATTGAGTCAAACAATGCCAAGCTTGCAAAAGGTGATTTTGTATCTGGGATGTTGCAATGGAAAGAGTACCAGGTTTCAACCGGAGAGAATTTATTGATCGTAAACCCTGAGGTGGCTCCATTGTCAGCATACCTGGGAATATTGGGAATGACTGGATTAACTGCTTATTTAGGATTGACCGAAATTGGAAAGCCCAAAAGGGAGGAGACCCTGGTTGTTTCAGGTGCTGCAGGTGCTGTTGGAATGGTAACAGGGCAAATCGGGAAAATTTTGGGTTGCCATGTAGTTGGTATTGCAGGTACAGATGATAAATGCGAAATCCTTAAATCTAAATTTGGATTTGACGAAGCGATCAACTACAATACATCCAAAAATATCAGAAAAGCTATCGCGATGGCATGTCCCAACGGAGTAGATATCTATTTTGACAACGTGGGCGGGGATATTTCAGACGGAGTTCTTGTCAATATCAACAAGTATGCAAGGGTTATAATCTGTGGTGCCATTTCACAGTACAATGCGACCTCTATGCCCGTGGGTCCTAGGTTACAACCGCTCCTTCTTAAAAATAGTGCCTTGATGCAAGGTTTCATAATTGGCAATTATGCAACTAAATTTCAAGAGGCAGTTAAAATTCTGACTTCCTGGTTAAAGGAAGGGAAGCTTGTAAACCATGAAACCATCGTGGAAGGTTTTGACCAAATCCCTCAGGCTTTTATCGACCTTTTTGATGGGAAAAATACGGGCAAGATGGTTGTAAGAGTTGGATAATCTGATTTTTTGACTGGTGCCCCCCCTTTTACCTGTCCATTTTTTGTTTAAAAGCAATTACCCTTTCACGGCTTACAATTATAGGTTCGACATAAGTTCCAAAAAGCATTTTTACCTTTATCCTGTTACCAGAATAGCCAATCATATCTTTTATATAATCTGTGTTAATTAAATAGTTACGGTTAGCCCTGAAGAAATCTTCAGGGTTGACCATTTTCTCCAACTGATCCAATGAATAGTCGATATCCAGAGTTTTTCCATCCTTTGTTGTTAGAAACGTTGCACGTTCCTGGATGAAAAAGGATTCAATATCTGAAACAGCCACAGATTTGAAATGTATTCCTGTCTTTATCAGGAACCTGCTTTTAAATTTAACAGGCATTTCATTAATCATCTGATTGATCTGGTCGGTTTTCCCTGAAAGATAGTGTTCTTTGTATTTGTTCAAAGAATTTTTTAGCAATTCAGGATCAATGGGTTTTAAAAGATAATCGATACTGTTGACGCTGAATGCCCTGATCGCATATGCATCGTAAGCCGTTGTAAAAATAATTGGGACAGTGATTTTAATTGCTTCGAAAATCTCAAAACATATTCCGTCGCTCAATTGTATATCCATAAAGATCAGGTCGGGTGCAGGATGGTTGGATAACCAATTTACCGATTCTTCCACCCCTCCCAAAGTCTGGACGATGTTAATGCTTTCACTACAATCAAAAAGCATTTTCTTGAACTTTTCAATTGCAGGTTGCTCGTCTTCAATAATTGCTACATTTATCATATTGCAATGGTTGGAATTTTCACACAGAATTTTTCATTGTTTTTTTCCACGATCAACTCATTTCCGGTAACAAGTTTAATCCTTTCTCCAAGATTTTTTAGACCAATCTGGAACGACCCATCGAGTTGTTGTTTGAGTTGAAGGTTATTCTCCACCAGGATATATTTCCCATCCTCCATTGAAATCTTGATTTTTAATGGTTTTCCGGTTGTGGCTATGTTGTGTTTCAGGGCATTTTCTACAAGCAACTGTAGTGAAACAGGCAAAATCAGGTAGTTTGCAGGTTGATCGACCAATATTTCCAATCCAATCCTGTCGTTATCTCGCAATTGTTGCAGGTAAAAATAATCCTTCACAAAAATAAGTTCGTTTTCAAGGCTTACCAATTTATTATCTTGTTGATCAAGGATATAGCGATAAATAGAAGACAATTTGACAATAAAATGGTCAGCAAGTTGTACATCCTGATAGATAATGGAGGACAATGTATTTAGACTGTTGAAAAGAAAATGTGGATTCATCTGGTTTTTCAACGTTTCGTAATGGTAGCGCATCTTTTCTTCGGTAAGTTGTTGGGCCCTTTTGATTGCGGCAATCAATTCAAAGAAAAAGAAAATCACAGTTCCTGTTAACAATCCAATGGAAGAACCGACTATAAATCCACGTAATTCCTTTTCAGGCAATTGTTGGAAAAACAGCCCCATATTGATGCCCTGACTATAGCTCAAAATGGCACTGACCAAAACAAACATCAATCCGGCAATTACTACGACAAAAACATAAAAAATTAGCAGCCGCACCAATATTTTTCTGATAAATTCCTGAACTGTATTGTAATTAATATTTCCAAATACAAATAAACCAATCCATGCGAACAATTCGACTTGTACGACCATCAATCCCATTGTAACTGCAAATGATGTTGCTTCCAATTTACCCTTTGTGATCAATCCTAAAACAGTAGTATAAAATAAGCAACCAATAATTGTGTAAAGATGAAACCTCCTATTAGCAAGAAATTTCTGTGACGGTAATTTTGAGTGATCCATAATTTTGTGAAATTATTTAATTTTTTCAACTTTCATATACCGTGTAGTATATACAAATTGTGATTTTGACAAATTAGACATTTTTATCTCCATCGTCACGTCTTCAAGCAATTCTGTATATTCGATAACTTTCTCATTTAATGAAATATACACAGTTCCCCAATAATGGCTGCGTCCTTTCATGCTAAAGTCCGCATCGCCCATTTTCATGTTGATTTCGAGTGGGTTGTCCATCGCCCGGAAATCGATCAATCCACACAATTGGTTGTTAACCATGGAGATCCCTTTCCATGTCAATAGAATATTGCTATTCGTAAAGGTTCCCAGTCCTGCGAGTTCCACGGCTCCGTTCATTTTTTTTGCCTCATAGGTTTTGTTCAGTTTCAATGAATCCAGATGTCCCCAGGCAAACGCTTCAATACCAGCCATGTCCCACACAAGGTTTTTTACCTGAACAGCGTCCATTGGAAAATTCCTAAAAAACTCGGGCTGCGTAATATTTCCCGTTGCTGGTTGGTAAGTAAAGTTCTCGATAAATTGCTGAGAATCGCCTAAACCAAATTCGCCGGACAATTGCTGGGATTTTGCGATTCTCACGTTATTCCATTTTTCTTTGTTCCCGGGAAGATTGGTAGTAAAATCGCCCACAACACGGATTTTGTCGATAAAGGCTCCAGCTAAAGTGTGGTTAAAATAATCTGTAGTGATATGGTAACGTTGTGGTTTTGCCGGAAGGGGCAGGTTAACTGGAAGTGATTGGAAGATTTTGTCTCCCGGTGCTAGCCGTTTTTGTGCTTTGGCAGAATAATTGGCAAATAAGAGTGCAATTAAAAAAGCAGCACCTAAAGTTTTCAAAGAAGATAAATAGTTGAAAGTTTTCATGACCTTTTGTTTTTAGTTGAATTTAATTTCAAACCAAAAGTAGGCAGTCAATTTGCCGATAAAAATTAAATGGTGCGGAGTTGCGATTAATGCATCCCAAATGGAAGTATCCTGAGGTTGAACCGGAAAAAAAATCGTGTCACCAACTTCTTTCCGCTTCGGGTCTCCCGTTTCCCACTTAGGATTAAGTTTTATTCCGAAATGGCGATACGCACCTTTTTGTTTTTTATTTTTTCGTCCTTGATTAAGTTAATTACACGTCTTATTTTCAATCTGTTAACAGCAACAAACGAGGAGTCGTCGAGAATAGTAATCAAGCCAACATCTTCTTTGTGCAGGTTTCCTTTTTGGATCAAAAACCCGACAATGTCTGTTTTGCTGATTTTGTCTTTTTTACCGGCACCAATGTACAAAGTTGTCCAGGGCGGTGGTTCAGGTAGCCTGACCTGTTCCGGTAAATTGACAAATTCCGGATAAACCGGTACAAATTCAGGAACTGCCTCTTTTTCTGATAATACAAGCCATGAAGTCCCTTCGTTTTTCATGCGGGCAGTCCTTCCGTTGCGATGGATAAAAACCTCCTCAGTATTGGCACTCTGGTAATGAATAATGTTCTTAATTTCAGGTATGTCCAGGCCCCTTGATGCCAGATCTGTTGTGATCAGGATTTGGTGACTTCCATTTCTGAATTTAAGCAAAGCCCTTTCTCTGTCGTCCTGTTCAAGGCCACCATGAAAAGTGTCGTGAACTACTCCTTCCGACAATAGCAACTCACTGATCCGGTCAACGGCTTCGCGGTGGTTGCAAAATACAAGGGTAGGTTCATTCCCCAGAAAGCAAATCAAACGGATCAGTATTTCAAGTTTGTCTGTATCTTTTGCCCGAACCGCTTTGTAAACGATTTTAGGGCTATCTTCTATTTCAGAAAGGAAGTTCAATGTTACCGGATTGACAACACCTGAGAAGGAAGGGATTTCGACCGCAGGTGTAGCAGAGGTAAGGATTCTCTTTTTGATCGAGGGTAACTGGCTGATAATATAACTCATATCGTCACTAAAACCCAAATCGAGCGATTTATCAAATTCATCCAATACAAGCAGGTGAACCGTTTCAGGGTTAAAACTTCCACGTCGTAAGTGCGCGGCTATTCTTCCAGGAGTGCCAATCAGGACTACCGGTGGTTCGGTAAAATTGTTCCGTTCAGTTTTCATCAGATGACCCCCATAACAACAATTCACCTTAAAACCACTGCCCATCATCCGAAAAACCTGTTCGATCTGAAGTGCCAATTCCCTGGAAGGAACCAGGATAAGTGCCTGTACACCTATTACTTTTGCATTTATCTGGTGAAGCAAAGGCAAAAGAAAGGCCACTGTTTTACCCGATCCCGTAGGGGCTAAAAGAACTATATTATTGGATTTCAGATCATTGCTGATCATAGCATTTTGAATCGCATTCAGTGATTCAAATTTTAAATTTCCTAAAACTTTCGAGGTAATTTCATTTTTTTGCTTCATGGTGCAAAGATAACCCTATTGTTAAGTAAATAATCATGCTATAGAGTTGGCACTTCCAGATTTTTGTTAATTTCAGCCTTTAATATTAACTGGCAAAACCCATGCTCATACGACTTTCTTATATCATCTTTGCATTCTCATTCATAGCTTGTGGCGGTAATCCTACCAGCAAATCTGTACCTGAAAGGCAAAAAACCCTTGATAATTCTCATCCTTCAGTAAATCAACATGTTAATGCTGAAATGGTCCTTTTTTCATTCGGGACTTTCATGATGGGCTCTGAAAAAGGGATGCCTCTGGATAAGCCTGTTCACCAGGTTGTTATAAAATCTTTTTACCTTGACAGGTCACCTGTTACAGTTGCCCAATTTCAGAGTTTCGTGGATGCAACAGGTTACAAAACGGATGCAGAGAAATTTGGCGATTCCGGGGTTTTCGATACCAATACACTGAGCTGGTCGTTGGTTTCGGGTGCATCATGGAAATTCCCGTATGGGAAAGACAAACCAAGGGCAATAGAAGATCACCCTGTTACGCAGGTCAGTTGGAATGATGCGATGGCCTATTCGCAATGGGCTGGTAAAAGATTACCGACCGAAGCGGAGTGGGAATATGCTGCACGCTGTGGAGGTAAAAATGCAGGTCCGTTTAGTTGGGGAGAAAAGCTAATTGTCAATGGAAAATATCAGTCAAATGTATGGCAGGGAGAGTTGTCCGCAAAACAGGGAAATGATGGCTTTGAAACCACTTCTCCTGTTGGTTATTATGGAACGACTCCGTGTGGATTGACAGATATGGGTGGGAATGTGTGGAACTGGTGTTCGGATGTTTTTCAACCCTATCCGGGGAATAACGATCCGTTTTTACGAAACGGTCAAATGCGTGTGATCAGGGGCGGTTCCTTTTTGTACGACCAGAATGGTGAAAACAGTTTTACGGTATGGGGTCGGGCTTCCAATACGTTCGAAACCTCTTTGTTCAATACAGGATTCCGTTGTGCAAAAGACGCACCCTAGCTTCGCACTTCGATCTTTTATAAGTGTTTGTATTTCAGATTTATATAGTTTAACCAGATTTTAATTAAATTCTATCAAATGGCAATTGAAAACAAAATTTCCCGCAGGAACTTTGTGGGTTCAGCAGCTGCAAGTGCTGCAGCTTTTACGGTACTTCCTGGATTATCGTTTGCAGGTGGTGCAGAAAATGGAAGGATCAGGCTTGGATTCATCGGAAATGGGATCCAAAGTCATGGATTATTGAAAAATTTGTTGAAATGTCCGGAAACTGTGGCAATGGCCTGCTGTGATGTTGTGTCCACAAAGCTCGAAAAATTTAAAGAAGAAGCTCAGGCACTTAATGATGAAAAATTCAAGGGCGAAAAAAATGAAGTGGTCGGTTACAGGAATTTCCGTGAGCTCCTTAGTCGGAAAGACATTGATGCAGTCGTGATTGCAACGCCTGACCATTGGCATGCGCAAATCGCGATTGATGCCACTAAAGCGGGAAAAGATATCTATTGCGAAAAACCTATGGCAGCAACAATTGCCGAAGGGCGTGCAATGGTCAATGCCACGCGCAAATACAAACGTGTTTTCCAAACCGGGAACATGCAGCGTTCATGGGTGAATTTCCGTCATGCATCGGAATTGGTCCTAAATGGTTATATTGGTGATATTAAAGAAGTTAATGTAAATGTTGGCCCTCCGGTAAAGGCGTTGGATCTGCCTGTGGTCCCATGTCC
>CAIYPA010000206.1 GCA_903927965.1 uncultured Bacteroidia bacterium
CCCTACACTGGCAGGAACAGGGATCTGATAGAGGATGTCATCGGTCGTTTTGTTGTACCAATCGGCAGTGAAAGTAAACAATCCGTTTTTTACATTCATGTCAATTCCAAAGTCGGTCACCGTTGTAGTTTCCCATTGCAGAGTTTTGTCAACTAGCCTTGTGGGCCGTGCTCCTGCTTCCAATGCTGCAAAATCATACTGAGTGGTTGACAAAACGTCCTGGTAGGGGTATAATCCCACGTTTTGGTTACCCAATTGTCCCCATGAACCCCTTAGTTTCATATTGGAAATCCAATCGTATTTTTTCATAAACGATTCCTGTGAAATTCTCCAGGCACCCGAAGCTGAAGGGAAAAATCCCCAACGGGTTTTTGGGGCAATCCTGGAAGTCCCATCATAACGACCATTGAGTTCTACAAAGTATTTGTCCTTAAAATCATAAGTCGCACGGCCAAAAAAGGATTGTATTGCCCACTCGCTTGCTGTTCCGCGGGTAGTCTGGCCCGTTGCCGAACCTGCGTTTAGCTCTTTAAGATTATCCGTTGGAAAAGTGACTTTAGATCCACCCAATTGTTTAGAATAGGAACCTTCCTGGTTATACCCAGCTAAAACGTTCACATTGTGGATCTTATTAAAAGTCTTTTTGTAGTTCAGAGTGGAATACAAGGTCGTATTAAAAGTTGCATAGATATCCTCAATAACTCCCTGGTGCCATACGGCGCCGTTATGAGCAAATGAACCATCTGTAAAGTAATAGTTGTTAACGGCGTTCTCATGATTTTGTATCCAGTTATAATCAAAAGATGCTGCTCCTTTGGTAAGCCATTTCAGATCCTTGTTCAGGTTGACCTCAGCATAAACTTGTGGGGCCGTATAATACCGTGTGTTCAAATTCGAACCTTGTGCGATCATCGCATCAGGATTCCTTACGGTCCACTCGGCAATCGCAGGACTGTATCTTGCCACAAACCCCGTTGAGCCATCAGGCAACGTCATCGTCGGGGTGTAATTTGGTCCAGGTCCAAAGGTGTGCATGATGAAATAATTGTCCGCAAATGTGGACTGAACATCCGCAACTTTATCCGATTTTAACAATTGTACATTTCCACCTACTTTGAGCCAGTCATTTATTTTAGTGTCAACATTCAATTGCATATTATATCTCTTAAAATCAAATAAAGGGACGATTCCCGATTGGTCAAAATAGCCAACAGACAGATTAAAAGTTGTTTTTTCGTTTCCGCCGTTGACACTCAGGTGATGGTTTTGGGTAAATCCGGTTTTGTACATGTGTTTTTCCCAGTTAAAATTTGGATATTTAACCGGATCGTTAGGATGGCTTCTGAATGCATCTATTTCAGCCTGTGTAAAATAGGGAACCATACCCGCCCTAACATTGGCTTCATTCCAATATTGCATATAATCGGCCGAATTGTAAAGAAGATCAGGCAGTCTTGTTGGGTCCTGGGCAGCAAAAGTTCCATGGTATTCGATCGATACGCTTCCTGCTTTTCCCCGTTTGGTCGTGACCAAAATTACACCATTTGCAGCCCTCGCCCCATAGATTGCAGCAGAAGCTGCATCCTTTAAAACAGAAACATCCTCAATGTTGTCGGCATCCAGGTAGGTCATATTGCCTTCTACTCCATCAATCAGGACCAAGGGATTACTACCAGTGCTGCTAAATGTCCCGAACCCACGGATCCGGATTGTTGCACCATCGGCACCAGGTGTTGCACCACTCTGAGTCACCTGCAATCCGGAGGCTTTTCCCTCCAAAAGGTTTTGAACACTTGGAACAGGACGTTTTGCCATTTCAGTACCTGTTACCGATGACACCGATCCGGTAAGATTTGCCCTTTTCTGGGTCCCATATCCAACGGCAACAACCTCTTCAAGGTCTATCACGTTAGATTCCATCGCAATACTGAAGTTGGTTTTAGTGCCGAGCATTATTTCTTGATTTTTCATTCCAATAAAAGAGATTGTCAACGCTTTGGCATTTGGTGGAACTGAGATCGTAAATGCTCCTTCAGTATCAGAAACCACACCAATAGTAGTCCCTTTTACGATTACGGAAGCACCAGGCAACGGAAGACCCTGGTTATCAGATATTTTTCCACTTATCTTTTTCCCTTGCTGTTGTGCAATGACGACATTGAAACTGCTCGATAGGGTGATAAAACTGATTAAACAAAACAGGCATACAGCTGTTTTTGTCACTAAATAAAATTCTTTAAATGCGGCCATACTGAGTACACGGCCAACCTTTTTCAATTTTTTTTTCATATTTTTGCAAAAAATTTAGTTGTGCCATTTTTTTCAACGAATAAATTCCACTAAATTCATTTGAAATGGCATTAATTAAGTAATTGAATATGAGCGTAAGTGGGACTGAAACTTTTTCAGTCCCTTCTTGTTTTGGTGAATTGGACAGGATTAAATCATAGGCATCATATTTTCAGTTGTTAGTTACTATTCCGGTATAAATCAACAATTCAAATTTAGGGAGTATTTAAACCCAACCGTTGCATTAATAAGGGATTTATTTGTACAAATACGATAATTTAATTGACCCATCTTTATATATTACAGTTGTTGAATGTGTTAGTTTCTAACCGGAGTTACAAATCCAATATCGGTAACAATTTGACTTCCCGGAAAAATACGCAGGCGGTAATACCCATGTAACCGATTGTAAAATAAAAAATCCGACAGGTTTTTGAAGACCTGCCGGATTTAAAATCACAAGAATTGTTGCTGTTTTTAAAAAGTATATCTTAACCCAAATTGCATCTGGAAACGTGAAGCGAACAGATCAACTGCATACGGAGTGCCCGGATCTGAGAAGCTGTTAAATTTCGGATAAGTAGTCGCATTACCTGCGGTTGATGGTGCCCTCAAACCAATACTTGAAGTAGAGTTAAAGGTGTTGGCCGAAAAGTATACCTTGCCCCAATTTGAATTGAGCAGGTTCGTCAGGTTAACGATATCCCAGATAAAGGATAAAGTATGTGTTTTATTCACTTTAAAATCCTGGTTAAACCTGAAATCGAGAGATACATTCCATGGTGTACGACCACCATTGCGTTCGGTGAAATCACCTCTTTTGCTTTTCAGATAAGAATTGTTGTCAATGAATTTATCAAATGCATCTGATAACTGCTGGGCTGTTGCGGCTGCACCGTTTAATGTTCCGTTTACAAAGAAATTGGAGGTTTCGCCGACCTTAGGAATATATGCTAAACTTACCTGTTGTGCTGTGTTCTGGACTGTGGCATTCAGGAATCCATAACTGAATGGGGTTCCGGAAGCTGCATTCAGGAAAAGGGAGAAATTCGCAATGTATTTTCCTTTTTTTGTCCAGTCAACCTGCTGACCTAAATTGGCTACAATGCGGTGCCTGATGTCAAAATTGGAATAAGCCAACCCAGGGTTATTGGGATTCAAAGCCTGGTTCAACTGCCAGTTCGATTCCATAGAGTTACGGATCCCATTGGTAATATCTTTTGATTCTCCATAAGTATATGCAGCCATCAGCCTGAACCCTTTGTCGAATGCTTTTGTGACCTGACCGGTAATGCTGTAACGATATCCTTTGTCGGTATTGGAAAGCTGGTAAGCATTTGTGAAATTGTTAGAGATACGGGTACTGCTGGTCAAAGGATTATTCACATAAATTGGCTGCTGCTTGTTTACATCATAAGGATAATAGATAACATTGTCGCTTAAGTTGACATGCTGGAATTTAAGGTCATTAATAACCTGAGTATAAATACCTTCCAAAGTAAATTTCCATCCGTCCTTGGTATAATCCAGTGCAAGGCTGGATCTCCATACCTGCGGCATTTTGAAGTTGTTATCGATCATATCAACTTGTGTGCGTCCTGTAGCATCTTTTACGTTCACACCATTCTGACTGGCGAAAGCGGCGATTCCTGTGTCTGCTGGTTTGGCCGGATCTCCTGTAAAAGCGGGTGTAGCAACACCTGCCGGATAGGAATATTTCTGGTCATAAGCACCATAGCTGTCACCATTGTTGTAGAAAGCATAACCCAACCATGCGAATGGAATACGTCCTGTAAACAATCCAGTACCACCGCGTACAACAAGCGACCTGTTGCCATTTACATCATAATTGAAACCAATACGGGGTGAGAACTGTACCTTGCCAAAAATTTCATTTTTGATATCTTTTGGCTTTGTATAAGTATAGGTTGCGCCATAATTGGCATCTACAACCGCACTGGTCGTTTTTGTGCTTAACACCGGTTTTGTTGGCAAGTCAGCCAGGTCAAAGCGCAGACCGGCTGTAATTGAAAACTTACGACTGAATTTGATTTCGTCCTGTCCGTAAACACTGTAAAGATTAACATGAAAAGAGGCAGAAGGATGTGCCAAAATATATGCCCTTGTATTGTCGGTGTAATTAAAGCTGCCCCTTGCACGTGCAGGCTTCATTGCGATAAAATCGGCTACGCTGTTATAGTCCAGACGTCCGTTCCATGAATTTACAAAGCCGTAATCAATATTGTACAACTCATTGTGTGTTCCAATGGTAAAAGTATGGTTGTTCTTGAAGAAAGTAAGATTGTCGGTCAATTCAAGGGTGTTTTGTTTGAAACCGAAAATAGTCGATTCGCGGTCTGAACCCAGGAAGATGGTACCTCCACCACTTGCAATCTGGATCTGGGGCATACGTGGATCGGTTAAAGGATCACGCGTATCTTTTACACTGCTGTAACCTATTAATAGGTTATTGGATACTGCATTTGAAAGGCGTGATTTCAATTCCAATACTGTAGATGTGGAATTGTTTTTCTGTAGGAAATCGTTGCTCTGGAACCTGTAATTCTGCTGGTCGCGTTCAAGGTTGGTTGCTCTTGAAAAAACGGTGTTGTTACGCAGGACCAATTGGTTTTTAGCGTTGATATTCCAGTCAAGGCGATTGAACATTTTTTCAGAGTTGGCATACCGACTACTCGTTCCCGACTGCAGCGGATCATAATTGTATTGTGATTTGACAAAGGCGGTGATGTCGGCAGCCTGTTGCGCGGTAATAACATTGGCGATATCAGAAGAACCTGCTCCCAAAATAACCGGATCATCTCTTTTTGCCAATTCCATATTGCTGAAAAAGAACAATTTATCTTTAACTATTGGCAGCCCAATCCTGTAACCTGTCTGATAATCCTTGAAATCAGAAGGCATAGATGATTTGTCACCGGCATTGTTAGGGCCAACAAGTGCAGAATTTCTTCCAAAACCATAAACCGAACCTTCCACTTTGTTTGATCCGCTCCTGGTTACGGCATTGATACTGCCGCCAAGGAAGTTGCCGATTTTAATATCGAATGGGGAAAGGAAGACCTGCATCTCCTGAATAGCATCCAATGAAACAGCATTACTTCGGGTGCTGCTCCCTATCATACCTGAGGTGTTGGACTGACCACCTAAAGATGGACTAAAACCGATTGCGTCATTGTTGATTGCCCCGTCGATGGTGACATTGTTATAGCGGAAGTTCGTGCCCATAAATGAGTTGTTCGACCCCTGTGGTGTAAGACGCACCATATCTTTAAAACTCCTGCTCAAAGTCGGCATATAGTCAATCTGTTCCTTGCTGATATTGGTTTTAGCGGCAGCTTGCGCGGCAGTGCCTCCCTTAAACGTTGAAACAACAACTTCGGAGAGTTGGACATTTGATGGCTTGAGGTCAAAATTGAAAGTCTCATCTGTACCCAATGTCAGAAAAACATTTTCTTTTTTCTGGGCTTCATAACCAATAAAAGAGACTTCGATAAGATAGGGGCCTCCTGGAGCCAGGTTGTTGAGCACATAATTCCCTTTGTCCGTAGTGATAACACCATAAAGAGCTCCGGTTTTGAGATAAACAGCTTTCACGGTTGCCCCGACCATTGGACCCTCTTTATCCTTGATCGTCCCACTGATACTGGAGGTCGTAACCTGTGCCTTCGTCAAAACAACGACAGCAAAAAAAACAATTGTTAATAAAAACTTCGATTTGATTTTCATATTCAATGAATTAAATTTTAATGTATAAATAACTCAATTTCAATTTGTTATTTATAGGATGTATCTAAATAAATCCATGCCAAAGGTCTGGTTATATTTCAGAGGTCTGGTTACAAAACCATTAAACCATGTTGCAAAATGGTTACATTTTTGATATTGAAACTTATTTTCAGGGAAATTAACAATAAAAAAAACGTCACAGCGTTAACCTATGACGTTCATATACTGATAATTAATTATTATCTGTTAGTGGAATCCACACTCTTCAATTCGTTACTGCCTTTGATGCCGTTTGGTTAGCTGCTACCTCATTGTAAACAGATTTAACAACATTTTCGGAAATCTGGGTTTGTATGGGTTTAAGGTGAAAATCCAGATTCTCATCGGCTCCCAATTTAAGATAGAAATTGTCGATTTTCTGAGTCTCATAACCTGCATACGAAACCTCGATGATGTAAGGACCACCTGGCGTTAAATTATTGAGCCTGAAATTTCCTTTTTTTGATGTGTTCACATCATAAGTTACACTTGTTTTTGAATAGTATGCCTTTATTGTGGCTTTGGCCAACGGACCTTCATTGTCCCTGATCAATCCACTGATGCTCGCGGTCGTAACCTGAGCATTCGATGTATAAACGATTGCAAAAAAAACGATTGTCAAAAAAAACTTTAATCCGATCTTCATAACCAATGAATCTAATGTAAGTGTTAAAATAAATTCATTGCAAAGATCTTTCTATAATTCTGACCAGTGGTTACAAAATGATTAAAGCGTGTTACAGAACGGTTACATTTACTTCGGCAATGAGAAAAGGAATTCCAAACCTCCCCCTTTTCTATTTCGAACAGATATATCCCCTTTGATACTTAGGATAGCATTTTTTACAATGGCAAGCCCTAAACCAGTGCCGCCAGCCTTTCGGGAGCGGCCGGAATCCACCCTATAGAATCGTTCAAATAATCTGGAAAGATGCTCCTCTTCAACCCCGGGACCATTATCGGCAAATGAAAAATAATAAAAATCATTGTCTTCGTGATACTTGGCAATTGTAATCGTAATTCCGTGGCCCCCATAATTGACAGAATTTTCGATCAGGTTCCTTAACACCGAGAAAACAAGTGAAGAATTGGCATTTACTATGATTTCCTTTTCAACCAAACAATCCACTTTTATTCCCTTTTCCCTTATCTTGTCGCTCAAGCCCTCAACCGCTTCTTCAATCACTTTTAAAAGCGCAACTTTCTCCCGGACATAAAGATCGGAATACTCCTCAATCTTGTTCAGCAGCGCAATATCGTTGACCAATTGTGTTAGTCTCTCCGATTGGTGAAAGGCTTTCTTAATAAAGTAGTGAAGTTTGGCCCGGTCAAGATCGGGATTATTCAATAAAGTTTCGAGGTAACCTTTTACAGAGGCAATCGGAGTCTTTAATTCGTGCGAGATATTTGAAGTAATCTGCTGCTTCATAATACTCCTTTTCATGAGTTGGGTCTTATCTGTAATTAGGATCTCAAAACTGAAGTCAGGAAATATAATGCATTGTATATTAAAATGATATCTGTTTTTTTGAATTGAGTATTCCAATCTTGGCAATTCATTTGGAACAATATTCCCATTGACTGAAAAGATCTTTTCGATGAATTGATTGACTTCCCCAAAAACCTCCGAGTCGAGTATTTTTTCAGCCTGGGTTTCGGTCTCATCTGTTATAATGTTGATATACAATATAAAATGACTGTTGTTTAGGATTATTTTCCTGCCACGTGAAAAGAATGCAATCCCTTCTTTCAATACGTTTAAATGGCTGATCAGTTTCTCCTTTTCAATCAGCAGTTCACCTTTGGTCCTTTTCAGTCTTTTATAGATCTGAATGATTTCCTTACTGATAAATCCCAGTTCGTCATTTGAAAAACCTGTTTCATCAATGTTTTCAATTGCTTCGTTGCGCCTGATTTTTACAACAAAATCTTTCAGTTTGGCAATCGAATCACCGATGAGGTTTGCAATGTATCGCAACGACAATCCAAAAACAATAAAAAGAATCGCAAAAAAGGTAATGAAAACTTTGTCTGCTTGCAAAAAAGCTTTTAATTTGGAATTATAAACCATGGCAGCGCGGATGACTATTTTCCCATATGTTTTTGCATAATAGACGTATTCCTCATTAGTTGAAGTGGAATAGCGGATACTAATACCGGAACCTGAAATCATTGCTTTCTGAAATTCGGGCCTTGTTTTGTGGTTCTCCAAATGGATATAGTCAGATACTGCATTGTCGTACAGAACAATACCAGTAGTGTCAATAATAGTTATCCGAACTTTTTCAGCTGGTAAAAAATGCTTAATGCTATCAAGGGTTGAATAAGTTTTAAATTCAATGATCTTATAATGATCGATATACTTGAATGAAATATCGGTATATTCATTCAGGGTCATTTCAAGTTCGGCAATTTTAAATTGTTTTTCGCGCTTACTTTGATAGATGACGATGGAAAGTGAAAAAATGCCGAAAAGCATAAAGTAGTAAACGTAAAGTTTCCACTTGATTGTCTGCCGATTAATTGACATAAATTACTAAATTTCAAAGTAATAGCCAAAACCAGCTTTATTCCGGAGATAGTTTCCGTGATCCTCCAATTTTTTTCTTAGCCTTGTCATGTTCACATCGACTGTACGGTCGGTGACAATAACATCACTTTCCCAGATCTTTGAAAGGATCTCCTCACGCGAAAAAATTCTACCAGGCGATTTGGCAAGGAGGATAAGAAGGTCATATTCCTTGCGTGTCAGATCGGTCCTTTTCTCCCCGCTGATGATCTGCTTGGATTTGCAATCGATCAAAATCTCACCCATGACCACAGTATTAGAGTCAGGAATGACCTTGTTTACTGGTTTGGCCCGTTTCAGGATGGCTTTGACACGTGCCTGCAACTCTTTGATTGAAAACGGTTTCGTAATGTAATCGTCTGCACCGATATTAAAACCGGTCAGCAGGTCATTTTCTGTATCTCTTGCTGTTAGGAAAATAATGGGAACATTCAACAACATTTCCTTCCTGATTTTTTGTGCCAGGCTGAAACCTGAAATCTTCCCCATCATGACATCAAGGACCATCAAATCATAAACTGAAAGATCCTTCTTTAAGGCTTCCTCAGCAGAAAAGGCTGTATCTACCAGATAACCATCGTTTTCAAGATTGAATTTCAATATTTCGTTGAGGTCTTCCTCGTCTTCGACCGCCAAAATCCGATAATTTGTGTTCATGATTTTTTTACTAGAAATACTCCGTCAAGGTACATCTTTTTAAGAACTAAAAAAATAATAGTTCCGATTCTATGTTGGCATTAACCCGATGAAATAATTTGAGAAAAATATGAATGATATCAGTTAATTCCATATAAACCACAAAAGTGATCCAATGATGTTACAGGTTGGTTTCAATCCTATGACAATATGGTTACTCTTGTTTGAACGAAAAAAACCAGAAAGGTATCCATTTATTGGATGCTTGTCCAGCCTGATGGAAGCTATTCAATTAAATTACTCCATCGGCACTTCCATAAGGAGGAATTCTGCCTCACTATTAGCCGTAACTATCAGTTGTTCAATATCCCAAACTCCAAACCCATCACGGGCTGCTAATTCCTGTCCATTAATCGTGACATCCCCGCTTAGGATAAATGCATAGACGCCGTTCCCGGAAGCTTTCAGATTGTATTCCTTCACAACACCTTTGTCGAATTTACCGAGATGGAACCATGCATTCTGATGGATCCAAACTCCTGGGTCATTTGCGTCAGGTGAAAGGATTTGCTGAAATTGGTTGTGGCGGTCTTCCAGGTTCAGGGTGATCTGGTCATAACGTGGGGTCACCATTTTTTGATTCGGGAAAACCCAGATTTGCAGGAATTTAACCAACCTATTTTTGTTCTTGTTGTACTCGCTGTGGCGGATTCCCGTACCCGCGCTCATCACCTGGATGTCCCCATGTTTGATCACCGAAACATTTCCCATACTGTCCTTGTGTTCAAGGTCGCCTTCCAGTGGGATCGAAATGATCTCCATATTGTCGTGGGGATGCGTCCCAAACCCCATACCGGCCTTAACGGTATCGTCGTTCAAGACCCTTAACGCCCCGAAATGTACACGTTCCGGATTGTAATAATTTGCGAAACTAAATGTGTGAAAACTATTCAACCAACCATGGTTTGCATGACCGCGGGTTGCAGCTTTGTGAAGGACTGATTTTGACATATTTAAAAATTACTGTTTTACTAATTGCATATGAAATATTTTCCAAATAGGATTGGTTGTAATGTAATACCAATTATGAACGTGCGAATGACAGTAACGGTTCGTCATTATTGTACTTGACAGACAATCTATGATCAAAAGTCAGGTTTAATCCTGACAAATACAAATTTAAATCAGGCTAAAACCTGACTTATTATTTGATAATAGATTGTACGAAAATGACTTGCGCCACGATTGCGCACTATTTGATTATCCATCAGTCAATAATTATCCGGTTTTCAATCCTTAGGACATATCCTGTTTCTGTAAGAAACTGATCCATGCGGTCTATTTGGCTTTCTCTAAATTTTGGTCTTTGGTTATTCACTATGTATGCTTTTTTTGTTTTGTAATCTTGAGCCTCTTCCGATTTTTCAAAGTACCCAATTGTTGACCGAAGCTGCATTTCAGCATCTTTGATCCATCTGGGTTTCTTTTCGACCCTTTCTTTTAACTCAACAAATGCCACTGTTGCATCAAATGTCAAAACACCATCGCAACGTTTTACCATTTTGCCTTTTTCACTTTTTATTTCAATATAGTTGTCAATAGCAGTAAAAGTAACTTGCTGATTGTAGCCATTATCCACCACAGCAATCCATTTGGCTCCATTTTCTTCATCAAGATAAGCTTGTTTTTGGGTTTGATTTTTAATCTGTGAAGAATCATCACAAAGACCAAAAAGCGTCTTTTCGGTGATGTACTGACATTTTGCCTCGAAAAAATTGATGCTCATGACCTTTGTTGGATTTCTAATAATTGTGCAAAAAGCTCATTGCTTTCCCCAAGATTTTCATTTAGGCTATTCTCATCCGATGGAAGGCCATTGTATGATTCAAGCTTTTCAATGGTCCCCCTTTTCTCATCAAATTGATAAATCGCTAATTCATTGGGATTAACAGTAGATGAAAATGGGACTATTTTTTGAAGTTTATTTCTTGATTTATCGGTTTTTACTTTTTCCTTTAAAGTATCCACCTTAACTGCCAATGTTAAGTAGTTGATCAGGTAAGGGCTGTGGGTGGTCATGACCAACTTATTACCATCGTTTAGACCATTAAATTCCAACAAACTAAATAGCATTTGTTTTTGGGAAACAGGGAATAAATTCTGCTCCGGCTCTTCTATTATATTAATAAAACAGGTATTCAGATATTTCGAGTCAATCTCAATCACCTTTCTGGATTTCTCCTGTTCAGAGAAGTTGGTTTTAAACATTACATCTGCAATTTCTTTGTTCCGCCTGACACTTTGATCAACACTTAATTGTTCCCTGGAAACCTTTTCCCCTTTTTTCAGTTCATCAGTCAGGAATTTCGTAACAAGGTACAATGGAACAAACGATTGGAAACCACTGGAAGATTCAAGCAAATCCAATTCGAAATTCTCCCCCACAATATATGAAGTCTCGTTATCATGGTTGTACTTATACTTCAATTCGGAAATTGGCAACTGAAGTAATTCACCATTTAATTCGAACTGACCCTTTCTTAGCTCTTCAGCAAAAGTGTAAAGTGTATCAGGCAAATTCTTTATTCCATAGGCATTTTTAACAACGCTTAAAAAATTCCTCTCTGCGGGAACATACATAATTTTAGGAACATTGAATTTGCTGGTTTTTAATGATTTATCAATTGGAAAGGCCAATGATTTATTATTATATGAAATATTTCGTGAGTCGCCAACATATTCAATAACCGTATCTTCCCTAAAGTAGTTTTTGATACGCTGGTACTCGAAGAAAGTATAGAAGGTATTGAGGTTCAATTTCGCAATTTCAATATCGCCCCTATTTAGGGATTTTTCCATCCAGGTCAATGTCGAAAATACCTTTGCAACTGTACTTTTGCCACTTCCCTGGTTGCCAATAAACAGGGTCACCTTTGATATGTCTATCCATCCGTTGTTTTCCAGAAAGCCTTCTTTTATAGGCCCAAAATTCTTTATTTTTATTTTGCTCATTCGATCTGCGTTTTTAAAGAATATTTTGCTTTCTAATAATGCCATTTTCCCACTCTTCGCGAATTACAAAGATAAGTAATTTGCCAAATCAATGAGTCGGTCTCATTATATAATCCTTTAGAATCGAGAATGTTCCCGTTATTAGTAATTTAAATAGTATCTTATTCAATTCCAATCAAAACATCTTTTCCCACCGGCAACTCAAAAATCAACTGTTTCCCAGACCGTACAGTTTTTAATTTATTGCTCTTATCTCCGATTCTGACTGAGATGTTCTTTACACCTGACACCGGAATCCCAACTTCTACAGGCTGGTTGCAGCTAACTTTAAGAACTTTTCCTTCGATGGTAAGACTGGCAGAACCTATTTTTCCTTTGGTCTTCAGCGAGTACCCTGAATGGGAAATCAGGTTTCCTTCGCCCAGATATAACGAGTTGATCCTCTCGTTTTTAAATCCAGCAACACCATAAGATCCAGAAAATTCCCATTTTTCGCCCTTGAAAGAAGCGGTATTGTCAATTGATTGATATATTGATTGTTGTGAATTATCGCGATTGAAGACCTTCAAAACTGAAAACTTTTCCCCATCCTTGCGTTTTTCCAGTTCGATTCTTTCAACACTGTTGTTCCCTATTCCTTGGTAAGGTTCCAAAACCGTGATAAATGGCTTTGAGGAAGCTTCGGCTTCTGTTCGGATTGTAAACAGGGGAAGCGGTTTCCCATTATAGACTTTCCCCGCAGTTTTCGTCTTGAGCGATTTGGCCTTATAATAAGTACGCCCCTCGGTTCCAGGAATCAAAACCTGCAAATACAAATCGTTCTTCTCTTCATCTTTGATCGAAAAAAGGGCGGTCACATTTTCGTTAACCCCTTCAAGTTTTTCGACATCTGTATAAAAACGGAATCCGGGATAATCTTTCTCTGTAACAGGATATTTACATTCGACAGTCTTTAAAGGGGAACTCTTGCTATCCAGGAAAGTGACCTGATCGCCGATGTTGTGGTAAACATAGTCGTTGCTAATTGGATTATCGGACCTGAAAATATCGACATAATAACCCGCTGTAGAAGAGGTTCTTACAATTGCCAATGCCCTCGACTGGTTTGTTTTGGTCGATTTGTCAAAGTAACGTGTGTCGGTGAAAGAATAGCTTGGCGATACAGCCTCCTTATCGGGCATTGGTTCCATCGCAGACAATTCGATCTGGCCAATGTTTTTTGCCCCTGCCGCTCCGCTAAACGGGACCGAACTTGAAGAACCTGCAGCAACCACTGTGTTATGGGCAGCCCACTGACTGTAATAATTCCGATGGAGCGGATGTTCGTAGTTGGGACCTGTTCCCGCATCGATCCCCATCACTTCACCAAGTCCGTACAGCTCCATCGCCATCCCGTTGCAATGGTTGTGGTTATAAGTCGCTCCTTGGACACCGACCATCAAACCTGTTTGGGGATCTGTACCGTTTCGTTGGAGAAAATATTTCGCAAAATCGAGGGTGCCGGTCCGTGGCCATTGATAGGTGGTGGTTGTTTTCGGCAAGTCGGGCAGATAGCAGAGCAATCCCAGAAAACCGGACCGTTCGCGTTTGTACAACCCGCCTTCAATCAGCTTGTTCATCGAAGCAAGCATTTCGGGCAATTCGGGTTGGTTGTACTTTACAGCACCGGTCAAACCAATCTCCAATGATTCAGCACTTTGGGAAGCACGTCCCGTATCTCCAAATCCTCCGACAGTCAGGTTTGGAAAAGAATATTTCAGCATCGCATAAGAGGCTTTGAAGAGTGCCGGAAACTGCCGGAATACTTCATGCCCATTCTTTTCAAGGGCAAGCGAAGAAACAAGCAAATTTCCGACCGGATAGTTGTGATAGCCACCGGGTTCCTTCCAATGGCCATCGGGTGTCAGCCACAGTTTCACTGTCGAAGGCAAAGCCAACTGCCCGCAACTTCCATTGATCGTGTCTTTGGAGAGGATAAACTGGAGGTAGTAATCCTGCGTTTTTTTGTTTTCGAGGCTCAATGCTGCAAACACCATCGTGGAACTTTCGGCGGCATACCAGTTGTTGTTCCAGAAACCCCTGAAAGCAAGGGTCGAGGCAAACTTCTCAAAAACAGGCTCATACCAATGAAGGTCGTAGTTGTTTTGTTTCATAAAAGGTTTCACAAAATCGTAGGCAAGGATAATGCTCCTGTAGCTCTGGTCGCCCAAAGTCTGCATGTCGAGGAGACCTGTGCGGCAAGGCCCTACAATAGGTTCCTGATAATAAACCCCTTTCGCCCACTGATCGAGAAGATCGGAAGCAAACTTTGCATATTTTTCCTCACCCGTCAGCCAATAGGTAATTGCAGCTTCCAAAGCCAAATTGTTGATGTCGCCGTTGAGGTCGGTGATGTAGGCTTGTGGATCGATCCACTCTTTTTGTCCTGTTTCGGGATTGAACAGGTGCATGACAAAAGAGGTATCGTTTGGGACCAATTCATCAATTGAAGGTTTATGGTAAGAAGTTCCCTTTTCGGTGATTGGCGAACGCAAATAGGTGGAGACCCTGATTGTAGGCACAGGTGCATCGCCCGACCAGCGGATCAACTTCGAACCAGAATCATCGGAATAGACAGTGGTATAACGTTTTCCCGGAACACGGTTCATCAGATACCTGCTCAATATCCATTGCGGATCTGTCTTGTGCCTCTCAACATAAGGTGTCACTTCGTTTTTGATCTCCTCAAAAATCGATTTGGCCCAGACTTGCTGACCGATCTTATCGAGGACAGTTTTCTTGTCGGCATTTTCAACCAGAATATGAGGATTCTGAGCCAAAAGCCTTACATTCACTTGAATACATATAATAATGATTAACAGGCACTTAAAAATTTTCATGGTTTCATAGATTATTTGATTGGTTTCAAGGGTACAATCTGTTTTTTAATTTCGGGAAAGGGAGGATTCGCCTCTGTTTTCGTGTTCTTTGTATCTATTTGTTTTTCAGGTACTTTTGAATACATCTTTAAAACACCGCTGGCATGTCGATAGTAATGTCCCCTGAGGTCTTTAGAATAGTTCGTCAAAATATCTTTTCCCAATCCATTCACATCGCCGCAACGGAACAAAGCCCTGGCAAGGATCAATTCCCGCAACGAATTGTTCCGCGTACTTGTGTCGGTGTCGCCAACGGGGGTCATCCTTTTGGCGGTTTCAATATTGGGAAATGAATACCCTGTAATTCCGGGAATCTGAAGCAGGTCGTATAAGATTAGGGCTCCTTTTGGATCACCGATTGTCTCCAATGCCATCGACACTGCCCTGAAATGGGAAAACTCGCTGCCAATGTCAAGCTTTTTTGAAATTCTTTCCAGTAATGGGATCGCCTCAGTTCTTTTAGTCCTTCCTAGGGCTATGATCAACCCATCGAGGTAGCTGATACTTTTGCCGAATTGCCCCATACCTGTATAATTCCAACCTTTGTCCCAATCCCTTTCGTTCTCGATGGCCGTTTGCAGGGCTTTCCATCCGACAGGATTCCCCAACATTCCAAGGATCCGCGCATAGGTCAACTGATCTTCAGGAGTTTTGGCCTGGTTATAAGCCTCAACCATCAGTGGAACCGACCGGTCTTTGTCCCATAACAATAACTCAAGACCATCAAGATTGTGTGTCACAGTTGAAGCAGCTGCTTTAATTTTTTCATCAGTGGGAGGATAATTATCGTTATCACTAAGCACTGTTTCCGGAAGGCTTTCAATTTTCACCAATTCTTTCTGGAGTGATTTCAGATCTATATTTCTGATATTCTGATTGTTCCTTGCTGCCATAGCTGCGGCCCATCCCACGGCATAACCCTGGTTCTGAAGACAGGGTTGCATCCTGATCACCGGCATCGCATCGCGGTCGGCACTCGCGCCAAGGCCGGTCACTGCAATCCCTTCGATCCCTTTGGGAAGCAATGCCCGGAAGGGAACATAAGCAGTCACATCCACGCCGCTGTGGTCGGGTGGTTTAAGGAAGAAAAACGAATCTTCGGTAAAACCATGGGTATCAAACGAACTTTGGTGGATCGAGATCACATCGGGATAGGTACGGCCATTGTACACATCCAAAGCCGAGATGGTGTAATCACCCACCATTCTTCGCCGTTCGCGAGTTTGCGATAACTTTCCAATATCGTATTGTTCAGAGAATTTGTCTTTTGAAACAATAAATGTCCACCAGATGTCGAGCATGTCGGTATCGTCTGTAAATGTCCAGTCGCTGTTGTTGTAGAAATCGTCAGGATTTTTGAAAGGCATACCGGCACCCTGCACGGCAACAGTATTTCCATCGGTGTAAACAAATCCTGCACCGGCGGCTATTGCGATATCGGAGCTTCCGGTCGAATCGACAACTGTATGGGCAAGGATCACCCCTTTCCCGGCAGGTGTTGCAACAACCACCCCTTTGACTTTCCCTTTTTCGATGTATGCGCCACATCCTAATACCCCGAACCAGATATCCCCACCGGCATTCCGGATTTCGTGACGGAAATATTCTGTTTTCCAGTCGAATACCCATTCGTAAAGCTGCTTTTTCTGGCGCACGTTGCCTTCACCAATCGCCTTCACCCCAAGATCGACCTCATTCGTATAGCCTTTCCGGTATCCATGGTAATAACGCCCTACCATTCCAAGGGTTCCGATGCCACCAAGTCCGTGCAGGTATTCAAGCACAATCGTTTTTGCACCATGACGCGCAGCCCCCACAGCGGCAGGAGCCCCGGCAGTTCCCCCACCCATTACAACCACATCGTAAGTTCCAAAAATTGGAAGTGATGTCTGTTCCGAATCAATCAAGCCCTGACCCAATGCAGGACGTATTCCGCCAAGCAACTCGCCAACATCACCTTTAACAGGATTTGAACGCAGCTTTCCTGCGATTTTTGCAGAAACTGGTTGTGTGGTTGCAGAGGCCAAGTGAGCAGCCTCTTTTCCAATCCTTTCACCGATCCGTATCATTCCACCCGGTTGTAATAGGTTGGCTGCAGCGGTCCGGTGGATGTCTGCCATTCCGTTCAACACAAACACCTTGGTTACATTTTTCGGTTGGAACGGAGTAAGTTCTATGTTTTCAGGGTCTATTTCGGTTTTATCAGAATGGCTTTCCCCTGTGACATGATCTGGCGGAACCTGAAAAAGCAGGTCTCCTGATTCGACCTGATTAGGATCCCATGTGAGGTCGCGGGCAACCTGTTCCGCATTGGCAAACGACTCAAAAGAACCGTCCTTCATCTCGATGTCCAACGAATATTCGATGGCTTTGTAACTCTTTTCCTTGGCCAATACCGGTTGGGGCATCTCCTGGGAGGTGCCTTCAGTCAATTTCTTAACATTGTTTCCGACCACGATAAACTTGAAATTCTGCTTCCCGGCAGGGTAAGGGGTAAAAACCGCAGATGTGAGCCTCGCTACCATCGCCCTCGGTGTGGCATCGATGATCACTTTTGCCTTAATTGCCTGCCTGCCTGATCGGTTGGCGATCACGACCCCGGCAGGATTTCCCTGCTGATCAGTCAGCAGGTCAGTAACATAACTTGAATATAAAAAATCTATCTTGTTGTTTATCAATTCATTGTCGAGCGACTGTTTAAATTTGAGAGGAATGGGTAATCCATTTCCGAATAGCTTCTTGCCAAGGACTGTTTTTAATGCATCAGGGTGGATGTTCCAGTAACGGTAAGTCCCGCTTACATCCTCCCCAAGATAGGTTTCTTGCGCGACCAGAAAAACTTTTGCACTACCTCGGGCTGCGGATACAGCGGCAGCAACAGCGGCAGTCGATCCGCCAACGACAACTACATCAACGGTATAGGCGACAGGTATTTTGCGTTCCGATTGTGAACAGAACTTAGATGTACCTTTCGTCGGAACGGGTGTTTGCGGAAAAGCGAACAAGTTCCCGGTTGCAAGCAGGGCCGATCCGGTGGCTGTGGTAAAGATGAAATCCCTTCGTTTCATAATCGTATGTCAATTTAATATGGATAATCTCTATATAGCGGTGCCCTGCACCTTCCCATCAAAAACAATCTAAAGTTCTACAAATATCTTCGGTACTCTGTACCTTTGGAATGAAAAGAATTGTAAATCTCTAATTCTGAGTCGACTCCTAAAGCCTTTTTATTGCCACTAAGACACAAGGACACCAAGGCTTCACTAAGTCTATAGTGCAGTTAATTAGCTCTTTGTGAAACCTTGGTGTCTTAGGGCCTTTGTGGCATTTTTTGTTTTCATCTTTTAGGAGTTAACTCAATTCTATTGTCAAATTGTTAATCATTTAACTTTTAATTACTATTCTTAAAACGGTTGAGTTGTTTGGCAAGACCCGGTGATTTCGAGGGTAAATTTAACAAAAAAATATAGACCCTGTTGGCTACGCTACCGCTTTGACTGTTCAGAAGGGTGCTTAACCGGATCTGGTCTTCAAAATCGGGCTGGTATTTTTTTTCAATTAACGAGAGGATCACATTCACAAGATAATAATTATCAGATTGGGTCTTTTTAATCATCTCTTTGGCAACCGATTGGTAAAGTTTTTCAGAATGTCTTAAATATTCGATTGCCGAATTTTTTATCCTGAAATCTTCATTGTCGAGCAATTGGATCACCTCGTTTTGCAAGGTCTCCTCACCAAAGTTACAATTGACCAAATATTTCAATGCAAGTCCCGAAGCATTGAATTGGCCATTGTGCAGGATATTTAATGCAGGTCCGATAAACTGACTGCAGGATCCGTTGGTTTGATCAATCCATTGCAGCCCTTTCATTTGAGAAAACGCATCTTTACTTTCCAATAATTTATTTATCAGGCTCTTAGAGACAAAGTGTTTTTTTGTGTAGGCAACGATACTGTCAGGTGTTGAACCGTAGGTCAGATGCCACAATGTATAGGAGGTATAAGCGGCTTCGGGTACGATCCAAGGCTCAAGATCGGGAATGGTAGCCCCGGATATCCCGTCAGTTTTTATGTTCACCGGTTTTACCGGATGGATTTCCGCAGGGGTGTAGAACCCGAGTTGGGAGGTAGAGTCGCCAAGGATTTCGTTCAAACGGTTGTAATCCATTTCAGTAAATGGGACGTGCTTCTTCTTGGTCAACTCAGTTGCTGGAGGCAATTGAAACCCAAGGTATCTGCCGGTTATTTCCCAAAATAAGGTGATATCAACAAGCCGGCAGAGGCTATCCATGCAGACGGCTGTATGAATATCGCGGCTAAAAGCAAGCGGTTCATTAATCCCTGAATAATAAATAGTTAAAGAGTCGTTTGGAATTGTGTCGTTGAAATTGATCAGGACCCTGGAGAATTTTTCTATTTTATCTGGCCGGAAAGTTGTGTTGAAAACCATCCGGACACCTTTATTCTGGGGGATATTTCCCAACAAGAGGAGCTGTAGCAGGAAAAGTATCATTGTGGTTCGTTTCATCATTTTTGTTTCCGCTAAAATTATTCTTTTTCAGTTAATCGAGATACAATTTTTCGGACAAACAATTTTGCAAGCCCCACAACCCACACATTTTACCGGATCGATTTCAGGCAAAACAATCGATTCGTTGTCTTTTGCTTTGATAAATACTGCTTTATAGGCACATACGACTTTACAGCGATCACATTCCTTTTGAAAAGAGAGGAGGCAATCAGTAGTCTTAAGAGTTGCCTTTCCAATGATCAGTTGGGATTTTGCGTCCACATCGAAGAGCGTAATTGCACCACTCGGACAAACGACACTACAGGCATTGCAGGTTTCCAAACAATAGCCGTTTTCAAATTTTACTTCAGGGGTCAATAGTCCTGCTCCAAACCGGGTATCTTGTTTTAAAATCTTTGTTGGACAGGCTTTGAGGCAACTTCCGCATCGGGTACATAAGGCATAAAAATCGATTGGAGTAACCGATGCCGGAGGACGGATAATGCTCACTTCTTTCCCTATAACAACAAAAGGGTAGGCGATTGCCGCCGCTGCTCCTACCGCACTGCCAATAAACAACCGACGGCCCAGGTTTTCCTTTCCAGTAGTAGGTTTTACCCTTTTGGGTAAACTTTTTACATCCCAAACCAAAAGCTGCAATCCACCCAAAGGACAAATCCGTTTACACCACAGCCCTGGCCAAATCCATTGAATGATAAGCAATAACAGAAATCCTGCCCCCGATATTAAAAAAGAATACAATGAAACCTGGATCAGGGAATTGAAGAATCCATTAAAGATCGCAACAGGGTCAAGAAAGATAAAAAGCGGAAAACCAAATATTGCCCCGGTTAAAGAGCTAATCGCCAATAATTTGCCAATTAATGGTATATTCCTGAATGAATGTTTGTTAGCTAAATTGTTTCGTTTTGGTATCCTGTCCAGCATACAGCCTGTCGGACACAGATATCTGCAGAAGAACCGTTTTTTGAACCAGGTCGCTATCAGGATTACAAATCCCAGACCGTTCAACAAGACCAGCGATTTCAGCGCGAATACAGAGTTCAACATGATAAACGGACTGATCCAATTGGTAAACCCGGAGATTTTCCCCCAACCAAAAGGCATTGCCAGTAATATTGCAACTGACAACGAGAAGTATCGAATGGTATTTCTTTTAGCCGAGATAAACATTTTGGGAAAGCAATTCTTTCTCTAATTTTTTCAGATCGAGGTCGCGGACACTTTGCCGATCCTTTATTGCCAGACCAGCTGCAACACCTGCCCCATGTCCTGTGATCAGACAGGTTCCAATGATCCTGGTATCTTCGACCAATTCCTTTTCAAAGCAGAAGCAACGTCCGGCAACCAGCAAACCTTCCGTTTTTTTAGGTACCAACGAACGCAAAGGGATCTGCCACAACGGGCGATCTGCAACTGCCACTTTTTTGCCTTTGTAAAGCATAGGGGTCCAGGCACCACTTATACCGATCACATCTTTGAATTTCTTATATGTCATGGTATCTTCAAGTGTCAGTTTATAATCGGCATCAACAATCCTTGACATACGAACACCCAATTGTGAGGCAGTATCCAAAATATACAACTGTTCATAACCAGGGGTTTGCTTCATTTTTTGATAATCTTTCCAGATCTGCTGACGGTATTCGACCTGAAGATTGGAGAGGTTCAATGCGTCTGTTCCATCCTGATCATCTTTGCCGTGCATATTGACCCAATTTACGCCAGTAATTGGTGTTTTGCTTCCGATGGGATATTTGACAAACCCAGGTTTATTGGGATTGATTTTATCTACATTGCCCAAACGGTGGACCAATCCAATATGGTATTTCATGTTTTCGTAGTCCTCGCCGGCCAGGTGGAAGATATCGCCATCACCGGAACAGTCGATCACCATTTTAGCCATGATCACCGACCTGCCTGATTTATTTTCGATAAAAACACCTTTGATTGTATTGCCATCCATGATCACATTGGCCGCGTAGGTATGGTACAACAACTTCACCCCTGAGGCAATGATCATCTGCTCCAGGACAAATTTCCCTGCTTCGGGGTCAATGACCGGATTTACTTCGTCAATTGACATACCCAAAGTTTTGAGGCGTTGCCACATCTCATCCCCGAGTCCGTAAATCACCTGTTTCTTGTTGTGGTTCTGATCAATCGCATGGGTCGAAAGCAAAGGAAGTACTTCACCACCTGTCCATAATCCTCCCAAATGGTTGTAGCGTTCAATCAACCAAACACTTGCACCAGTTTTGCTGGCAGCGATTGCTGCAGCGGTCCCGGCTGGTCCACCTCCAATTACAAGCACATCGGTCTCAGCAAAAACAGGGATTGAACGTGCCGGTTCGGTAATGAATTTAGAAACCTTCTCTCCTGGTTTTTGAACAGAGGTTAGAATATCAGGTGTCTTTTCAATTTTTCTGCCACACGAGTTTCCCAAAGCCAATGCTCCACCAGCCAAAGCCGCTTTTGTAAAAAAATCTCTTCGTTTCATATCATCAGGTTGTTATTATTTCTTATCGATTTGCTTTTTCTCTTTTGCTGGAGGTAGAAAGTTTTCACCTGTCACAACGCTTTTGCCTGTTTTTGATTCAAGTTCTTTACGGGCGTTTTTTGCTACCGCACCACCTTTTTTTCCTGCGACGGCATTCTCAGGCAAACCTTTGGCTTGATCTGCTTCTGCGATTTGACGAGTAGAAATTTCTGCTAATGCGGTGAAAATCAGCTCAGCTTCGCTCATATGGTCACGAAGATTCTGGGTTTTTAAGCCTTTTAAGTCTTTGTGCTTTTTTACAGTTAAACCTGTCCATTCTTCATGGATGATATTGGTCAGCATGGCAAATTCATCCCGCTCTTTGATTCCAGCATCTTTCCAATAATCGGTCAATTTATTGCGGGTTTCCTGACCTGTCATGCGTTGTTGAATCCACTTTTCGCTCCGGCCAAGTTTTTGCCAGTTTTCCCTTGCCCTATCGAGGCATTGGGCAGGATCGGCTATTTCCTGCATTCGTTCATAACCTACTTTTGCCAACCATTGTTTGAAGGGTTCAGCTTTTGGAGAGGGTATCGCCTGGATGATTCGCAATAACCCTTGTACATTGGAACAATCAGTTGCATACTTTTTCCCATCAGCAGATTCCAGTTTCAGTTGTCGACAAATTGTCGACAACTCAATGCCCGACAATTTCTCTCTTTTTTTAATCCTATACCAGTAATCCTTTGGATCGGGACTCTCTGATAAAATTCCAACAACATCAATCACAGAGAAATACCATTGTTCTTCTTTTTCATCCCAGTAACTTCGAACTTTTCTATTTTCAAATAATTTAATGTTATTCATAGGATTTGGGTTATATTTTAATAAATATTGAAATATCCGTTTCCCTCATTTTGCCATCATCTGCTTTCATTTTCAACTGTCCCAATCTTTGGGACAGTTCACTGCCTTCAGCTATAAGTTTTGATTTTAAGGCGCTCCAATATTTTCGAGGCCTTGGACTTTCGGTTAGAATCTCAATAACATTAATTACCGAAAAATACCATTTTTCATTTTTCATTTTTTAATTCCTTCATTAAAGTTCCCCCCAAATTGTATTTCTGCACATCTGGGATATCGGAACGTCCAGTACCTTTGCTCATTAAATCCTTTAATTCAGGGAGATAGCTTTCAAAGACTTTCCGCGGAAGCACACCATGGTTTTTGCAGACCGAAGCCGCCATACCAACCACCTCGCCCATCATCCCCGTTGTGCGCATCACCCTTACTGTTCCTAGGGCTACATGGGTTACGCTGATGTTCCGTCCGGCCATAAAAAGATTATTGATATTTCGTGAATAGAGGCAGCGATAGGGAATCGGATATGGATAAATTGTCTGATGCTTTGCAATTGAAAGGAACTCTTCGCCAGGAAAGAATTGGGTGTTTTTGGGATCGGGATAATGCAGGTCCACCGACCATGAAGTGGGTGCTGTCCCATCAGGAAAATTCACCTGGTCTTTCACATCCTGTTCTTTTAGGACCAGGTCGCCAACCAATCTGCGTGATTCGCGTTTCCCGGCAACATAGGCTACCCAACCCAACCTGCTGTTTTTGTATCCTTGGTTTTCCTGGAAACGGTTCTTCAGATACGACCAGTTCGAGAAGACCACCATTAAACCGTAATCCCTAATCCGCTCAAAATCTTTAACCTGATCGTAATTCATTCCGGTTTCCCATTGCCAATCCCCCTTTTTGATCGTCTGTACATTTTTTTCGTTGATATTGACGCCCCACGAAACCAAAGGGAAATATTCCGCTTGGGAAGATTCCTCGGAATACCACTGCACCGATGAACCCATGGTCATTTTGTCTTTCGTTTTGGGTGCAGTTGGTTCACCATAATCACTTTGCCCTTCGCGGCCCATCATAAAATCGGCCCCGGCCAGCGCACCAATTGTAGCATCACCGGTACAATCGGCAAAAACGGGCGCTTCAAAACGCAATTGTTTTGAATTTTCGGTATTGGTGGCCAGTACGGCTTTGATCAAATCGCCGTTTTTCTCAACCCCGTTTGCATGGTAATTGAGGAAAATGGTGATATTTTTCTCTGCTTTAACGGCATCCAGTTTTTTCTGGTCCTCATAATACGAAGCAGGCTGCGCATTTCCGCCCTGTGAAGGGCCAATCTCATTCACAAGGTTTCCCAACTTTGGGTAGGGGTCAAGATTGATGCGGCCACCAAGATGGACCCTTACTTCAGAACTGTTGTTCCCACCCAAAACCGGACGGTCCTGGATCAATGCAACTTTCACCCCAAGACGGGCGGCCGAAAGTGCAGCACAGGTCCCAGCCATGCCACCGCCAATCACTACCAGATCAAATTTTCCAGCCAATTCGGGTGCAGCAGGTAAACCTAAAGCCTTCTTTCTGAATGCCGCCAACTTCCCATGTGAATTTTCCGGTACAAACTTAGGGTCAGCACTAAAAATTATTGCATCGCAACGTCCATTGAAACCGGTAAGGTCGTGCAAAGCGATTTTTGTCATTCCTTCTTTTATTTTTACGGACCCCCCAAACTGCCAGTTCCACTCCGTATCCTGTGTCCCAAAAATTGTATGGAGTTGTTTGTCATTGACAATCAGGTTAAATTTTCCCGGCGTTTCTTTGTCGGTCCAATAGCCGACCCAATTTCTTGTTCGCACGAAAACATTATAATTACCTGATTTGGTGAATTTTAATTGAGTACTGGCATCGGCCACAGGTTTTCCCAAACCATGCGCCATCAAAAAAGGTGACCCCATCTGGTCCATAAACTGCTGATCGACAACCCACCCGCCTTTATTTGAAAAACTTTCGGCTTCGAGCAGAATTTGTGAATATAAGGCAGAAGGATTCCAGCAAACCAACGCCAACAATAGAACTTTACAGAAATTTTTCATAGTTAATTGTATTCCTGATATTTATAAATTCCGAATATTAGATTTCAATTCGGGCGGTTCATGGGTAAAAATAGGATTATTAATTTTAAAACCATTGCCTTAAATTCAATCAACCTGAAATTTTACCCCATAATCGCTCATGGCCTGCATGATTGGCAGAAGTTTTTCCCCTTCCTGAGTAAGGTTATATTCAACCTTTGGCGGTACAACTTCATAAACTTTGCGGTTGACTACCCCTTGCTGCTCCAATTCGCGCAAGACTTGCGACAACATTTTGTCATTGATTGTGACGAGAGTCCGCTTCAATTCACTAAACCGCTTTACCCCTTCCCTCAAATTCCAGATCACGATCCCTTTCCATCGTCCGCCAACAATCTGTAAGGTCAGGTCCACCGGACAATAATAATAAGTGCCGTTCAATTTATACTTTTTCATTGGATAATGTATTTATTTTATCTCTAATATTTTCATAATGTGTGAATTGCAACTGGCTACTGGCAGCTCGCAACTGGCAGGTCTTCAGAATAAATTCCGATTTTCCATGTCAGTAGGTGCCAGTAGCAACTAACCGGCTGCAAAATAGCTTATAAATAAAGATACATTGCATAGTATTAGCTCACTTCACAATAGTTTCCTACTCCTACTACAAAATTGAGGATTAAAACCTCATCAATCTTAGTACTTACCAATAAGGTAGTGCTTTCAAATAGGTAAGTATATTGACAAAGGTAAGCGGTAAATCTATTTTTGACCATCATAAATTTAATAAAAGATCATGGAAAAGGAACACGTAAAACAAACTGCACTGGCCGTTTCATTGGCCATACTTGAAGCAAGATGGAATGACCTGGACAAACTTTTGGATGAAAATTTCACCTACACAGGTGATGGTTTCGTATTCACCAAAGACGAATACATTGGGTTTATGCAAGACATGAAAGCTGCTTTCTCGAATTTGAAAATGGAATTCCCGCAGATTTTGGTGGATGGCGATATGGCTTCAATCCGTTTTATTTCAACTGCCGTGAATACCGGGAAATTTATGGGTGCCCCAGCCAATAAAAGGAACCTGGAGGTCCATGGTATTTTTATGCGAAAGGTAAAAGATGGTAAAGTCATGCAGGAATGGCAAACAACCGATTTACTGGGCGTAATGAAGCAGATTGGTTTCGGTGCTTTGTTTGGCTATTCCCTTTTTGTAGGATTGTTCAATGTCAAACAAGCCAGGCCTGTAAGAAAACGGCTGTAACAAATGAAGTTACTTTTTTCAGTAAGTCATTAAATGCTAAAACCAAAATTGATCCCCTTCGGTGCGATATTATCACCGAAGGGATTTTTATTATAATTATTTTTTATTTTATCGTTTGATTATATTTTCTTTAGTTTATAGGTTTACTTTTGTCCCGAATGAAGTGACATCAAATAAATATTAATTGCACAGCTTATTGGATGAAAAGCTTCATTTATTAATTTAAACAAAAAATAAATTTATTAAAAAAACAGGTATTATGAAGTTAATGTTGTTCGTTTTAAGCTTACTTTTCACTATTCAATTGTCGGGTCAGGAGACCCAAAAGCAAACTTTTGAATCTCCAAATCTGAAAGAGTGTATCCTCAAACATAAAAAAGTTGCCATTCTTCCATTTATAGCTACAATAACCTATAGAAGGCCTCCAAAGAATTACGATGAGGCCAAGAATAAAGCAGATGAGAAAAGTATGGGAACAAGCCTTCAAAATGAAATGTTCACATTCCTTTTGACCAAGAGGAATAATTATACGGTTGATTTTCAGGATGTTGATAAATCAAATGCATTGCTGAAAAAAGCTGGTTATTACGATAAATTGGAAGAGGTAACGGCCGATTCAATTGCAAAAGTCCTGGGTGTCGATGCCATCATCAAATGCACCTATTCATTTGAAAAGACCTCATCCGATGGAGGGGCAATTGCCAAAACAATTCTGTTTGGCCCTTTTGCTTCCAAAACTGCCAGTGGGTTGTTGGTCATGGCAATCAAGAATGCTGCCGATGGGGAGTTGATCTGGAGGTTTTCCAAAACGATGGACGAAACTGTCTTTTCTTCCCCAAGCGTGTTGATGGAGCGGATGATGAGGAAAGTTTCCAGGAATTTCCCTTACGAAAAACCGTAACTCATAGGATATCCTATTATCCATAAATAAATATCCCGTTGGAACGATACATCTTCCAACGGGATTTTTATTTCAACTATTTCTAAGTATCTCAATATATTTCAACGGATTTCAATATATATCTAATTACTAATACTTTAGAATAAATGTATCTTTCTTCATTACCTCGCCTCCCTAAGAAAAATATCCCCGCTCACAGTTTTCAAGTCAACAGCTACATTTCCCCCGTTCAAAATCAGTGTGCGTTTTGTACCCACCCACGACATTTTTTCCTGAGACTTGTCCTCAAATTTAAGGTTGGAGTAAACATTCCCAGAAACGGTCGATAGATCGATATGGGCACTATGGGACTTTGGAACTATAAAATCGATGAACCCACTGATCGAATTTATGGCCATCTTTCCCAAAGTGCCTTTCAGTTCCACCTTTCCCGAGATTGTTTTGAGATCGAATTCGAGCGTTGCCGGAACCCTCAACTTGTAATTGATGATACTTTTCAAATTTTGTTTATCCTTGCTTTTAGACTGAACATCCTTAAAATCAACTTTTTCAATCAATTCAAGTTCATTTCGGTTATCTTTAACATTTAATTGATAATCATCATTATAGCTGTCGTTATCAATATTTACCGAGACCTGAAGTTCCAGGGTGTTTTTATTCCAGGTTTCGACTACGATCGAATCGGCGAAATCAAATTTCATTTTCACTTTTTTTCCCCCGACATCGAAATTTTTTTGTACCACACGCTGCGAAAAGGCAAAGAATGTCGTGACAAGCAGAAATGCCTGCAATGCAATGAATCGTTTCATCTGTTCTATTATTTTTTTCGAAGGTAAATATTTCCCGTGATCGTTTTCAGAAGTACTTTTTGACCACCACCATTCAGTGTAAATTCACCAGTCTCGTGACGGATCACTTTCATGTCCTTGGCACGATTGTCAGGTTCATTCTCTTTCACACTTTTAAGGTCCAGATTGTTGTAAATATTCCCTTGCATGGTATTGATCGTGAAGATCGCTTTTTCACCAGCTGGAACCGTCACATCGATCAATCCCGAAATAGAGGCGAGCGAAGTTGAAGCTTCCTGGTTGATGCTGCTGAAAACAACATCAATGTCACCACTGATCGAATTGACTGCAAATGGCCCTGAGGAATTGGTAATCTTTACGTTGGCACTCAATGTGCGTACGTCGAGGCTTCCCTTGAAAGAATCGATGGTTAGTTCACTATTTGCAAAAGGGTTGTTGTAATCGAGTTCAACTGCCATCCCAACAGGAATAAGGATTTTGTACTTATGGTCACGCACCTGCCTGACTGCGCCCACAATTGAGACGACTCCATTCTCCTCGCTCAGGTTGATCCCAATATCGGTATTGTCTTCCAATGATCCAAGCAATTTCAACCCTTTCGCACGGTCGGGAACCTCCATCTGAAAGTCAGATTCAATGACAATTGCTTTTCCGGAAGTGTTCTGAACAGAGATTGCGCCAATTACGTTTTTAATTTCGACCTTGTTTCCCACTTTAGGGACGTATTCGTATTTCTTCACCTGGCCAAGGCAGAGTATAGGAAACACGAATATTGCTAAAACTATAGTTAACTGTTTCATTTTGTATTGTTTTAAAAATTAATAATTGTTACAGGAATGTGATTCAGCCGGCGTCGAACCACCCCCTCTTTTATATGATAATTTTAATCATATCCTTAGCAAATGCTTTTACATTTTCATCTGTCTTTTCATTCCGCGACATCGACTCAATTTCATCTTTGGCTTCCTTAACCCCCGATTCTGTCAAAACCTGTATAAGCGAAATCTGCAACAATGGGTTGTTCTGCAGCGAAAGTGAACGGATCAGTTCATTTTTTACCCGTTGGTTTTTTCCGATCATTCCCGTGAGGGCATTGATGGCTGCCAAGCGCACATTGACATTCTTATCGGTGTTCATCGTATTGACCAGTGCATCGATCAGCGCATCCCCTGTTTGTCCCGACTGGCTGATGTTGTAAACTGCTTCGATCTTTTGCGGCCCCGTGAAATCCTGCAGACTAGCCAGCGAAACCTGCTGTTTCGTATGATTCAAAGCAACTTCAAGTGCTTTCAGTTTTTCATCACCTTTTTCAGACCCAAGATAATACCCTGTTTCATAAGTTAATAAGGCAAATATCAGAATAGCTGCCACTTTAAGCCACGAGGGAACCATCACCACAACTTTGGGTTTTTGGGGCATTTCAGTTTCCATCATTTTGAGAAATTCAGCCTTCATGCCTGGTGGCGGTTCGATATCGTCCACATTATCAGTAAAGTCCAAAAATATTTTCAATTCTTTATGGAGGTCGTTGCATTCCTCACACGATTCCAGATGAAGGCCTATTGCTTCGGCAATCTTCTCATCCAATCTCTGATCGATGTATTCTGGTAGATTTATTTTTACTTCTTCGCACTTCATAATCAGTCAATTATTATTTTTTCATAAATCTCTTTTAATTTTTGGATTGCCCTGAAGGTCTTCACTTTCACTGCATTCTCTGTCGAATCGATTGTTACGGCGATTTCCTTGTAGGAGAATCCCTGAAACCGGTTCATCTCGATCAGTTCCCGATAACCCGGCGGAAGTTTGGCCATTGCATCCAACAGTAGTTCATACAATTCGGTTGCTTCGATGTTCTGGATCGACAGTTCATTGTCTTTCCTGCCTTTCTCCGGTTCTTCATCAAAATTGTAAAACCGTTTTGCACCTTTATGAAAATCCACCAGAATGTTCCTGGCGATACGGAACAACCAATAAACAAAGACCTTATCTTCTTTCCAGGTGTGGCTGTATTTGATCACTTTGAGAAAAACATTCTGGGTAAGGTCACGGCTTGCCTCAGTATCGTGGGTCATTCGGACAAAATAGCCGAATACCTTCGCATGGTACCTGTCGTAAAGGAACCCGGCGGCATTTTTATCACCGTGTGCCAACTGCCCCATTAGTTTCTCGTCGCTTAATTGGTTCGCCATAAACCATCAGATCAAATAATACCTTAAATTTACTAACTGAAAACAATACCTGAAAAGTAGTCAATTCGTTACATGGGAAAAAAATAATTTTGATGAAACTTTGAAAAAGTGAATAAAAATGTAACCTTTCACGGAATGTCCAAACTAAATAAGCAAAACATCAAAACAATGAATGACCCAAAAGAAAACCGGTTTAAGCAAATCATCGAAGAGAATGGCGGAAGGATCAACAGTATCTGTAGTTATTACTGCCCAAATGCCGAAGACCAGAAAGTCATGGTCCAGGAGGTGCTCGTGAACATCTGGAAAAGCCTCGATAAATTCAGGGGCGAGTCAACTATAAGTACCTGGATTTACAGGATAGCCGTCAATACTTCTTTAAGTTTCACAGGAAAGACTTATCGTAATTTAAAGCTTTACATCGACAAAGACCCGCTTGCCATGAATATTTTGCTCGATGAAGGCGAACTGGAGCAGAAATTGAAAACAGAAGAGCAGCTTGAGCAACTGGAAATCAGCTTAAACCAGTTATCGGTGATAGATAAAGCCTTGATTTCCCTTGTTCTTGAAGGGCTTTCATTGCGCGAAATAGCCGATGTGGTAGGTCTCACAGAACCCAATGTCAAGGTGAAAATACACAGGATCAAAGAACAACTTAAACAATTATTAAATAATTAAATATCAATATATTATGAAAACAGAACAAGACTATAAACAAGAGTTCGACCTCGAACAACTGGTAAAAGGGCTCAAGAAGGAAGATACCCGTTACCTGTCGTTGACCAAATCGTTTAAATGGATCATGGGGGTGCTTGCACCTTTCTATTTTATGATCTTTGTGTTAGGGATGATCATTGACCACCCGGAGATCGACAAAGTCGGTTTTTTGTTCTTCTCGTTGGGATTCCTGGCATTCTCCCTGTTGTTCAATAGCTTACACAAGGAATACAAATCGGTTGACTATGGTGTTTCGACCATGGAAATGTTGAGAAAGGCTGCCGACAGATACGCATTGTGGCAGACAAAAACCTACCTGACCATCATCCCTATATTGTTGTGCGCGATTGGATTCAGTTTTTCGGCGCAAAAAGGATTCCCTTTTGAAGATCTGGTAATGCGCATTCTCGTTGGTTTTGGCAGTATCCTTTTTTTTCTGTGCTGTGGAGGTTTTGTTGGCTATTTGATCTGGCGAAAACGACAGAAGCCATTAAGGGATAAGGCGTTGGAATTATTGAGGGAAATGGGGAAATAGTTTGAAAGTCTGCCCTTCGACTCCGCTCAGGGACCTTTGATAGTGCAAGATCAATTTTAAAAGTGCTGATAGATTGTACATTCAAAATTGAGGAGAGGAGTAAAGTCGGTCATTGATCCGAAAGTCGGCCCTTCGACTCCGCTCAGGGACCTTTGATAGTGCAAGATCAACTTTGAAAGTGCTGATTATTAGTTTGGTTAACAAGGAAGAGAGGAGCACGATCGGTCATTGATCCGAAGTCGGGACTTCGATTCCGCTCAGTCACCTTTGATCGTGCAAGATCATCTTTGAAAGTGCTGATTAATAGCTCGGTCAATATCGATGAGGTGAGCATGATCGGTCATTGAGCGGAGTCGAAATGACAAATTAAAAGAATTAAAATGACAAATTAAAAGGAGCGTACCTGATATGGAATGGAGGCCTTTGTTGAAGAAAGTTAATCAACTACTTAATAAAAAAAATATCATGAAAGGCTGGATGTACATCTTATTGTGTTCCAATGGTCAATACTACACAGGCAGTACAAATGAACTGGCAAGAAGAATGCAGCAGCACCTGAATGGTGAAGGTGCAAAC
>CAIYPA010000207.1 GCA_903927965.1 uncultured Bacteroidia bacterium
AAAGAGGCAGAAAAAAAATCATAAAACAATAAAATAAAAGCTAAACGTTGATTAATTTAGCCAATCATCTGTAACTAAAAAATTTCAATAATGATACGGACTATTTTTACCATTTCCTACCTCCTTTTTGTGGCCCTTTTTGCCTCCCTTCATGCACAGGAGATATGGAGCCTCGAAAAGTGTGTTAACTATGCCCTTGAGAACAACATTAAGATTAAGCAAGGTGCCATCTCCACACAATACCAGCAAAATCAGTTAACCCAGTCGAAAAACTCAAGGTTGCCAAATTTCACAGGTCAAATGTCGCAAAATTTAAACTTTGGCCGATCGCTTACGTACGACAATACCTATAAGGATATCAATTCCTCGCAGACCGATTTTGGAGTTGGTACCAATGTTGCTGTATTTCAAGGGTTTCAAATTCAAAATAACATTTCGAAGCTTCAACTCGACCTAGAGGCAAGTCTTTCAGACCTTGAAAAAGCGAAGAGTGATATCAGTGTCAATATTGCCTCAACTTTTCTAGAAATCCTTTTTGCAAAAGACCTTGTCAAAGTATCACAGGATCAGCTTGCTTTGACAAAACTGCAAATCCAGCAAATCAACGAAAAAGTTGAAGCTGGTAGCCTTGCCAGGGGAAGCTTGCTTGAAATACAGGCCCAGGCTGCCGGCGAGGAACTGAACCTCGTTAATGCATTGAATCAGTTACAGTTAGCAAAATTAAGGCTGACCCAATTGCTTGAACTGCCCTCGCAAGACAATTTTGACATTGTAGCTCCAGAACTTCCTGAAATTCAGGCACAGGCATCCATTGTCCCAGCTACCGAAGTCTATAAATCAGCTTTGCTGACACGGCCTGAAATTAAAGGCGCCGACTTACGTTATCAGAGTTCACAATATTCGCTGAAAATGGCCCAGGGTGCTCTTTACCCTACGGTAAGCCTTTATGCCAATATCTACGATTCGTACAACAACAAATACAAAGACATCAATGGAGCAGACATTGCCTTTGCAAAACAATTGAAAAACAATCAGCGCAAAGGGGTTGGCGTACAAATGAACATCCCGATCTTTACCCGTTTCCAAAACAAAACTCAGGTTGACAATGCCAAACTTCAGGTTATCAATACCGGACTTGAACTTGAAAGCACGAAAAAACTCCTTCGTTCCGATATTGAAACTGCACAAACAACAGCCATTGCTGCTTTAAACCGGTTTCTTTCAAATCAAAAGGCCGTTTCATCAATGCGTGAGGCATTCAGATATTCAGAAGAAAAATTTGGGGTTGGTCTTGTCAATGCAGTTGAGTACAATACAGCAAAGTCAAAATTGACAAAATCAGAGTCCGACCTGATCCAGGCGAAGTATGAATTCATCTTCCGGACCAAGATTCTTGATTTTTACCGTGGACTTCCGTTGACACTTTAGCACAAAAAATGATTCATTTCTTTTTTTGATAATTTTTTTTAATAAATAATGAAAAAAATTTGCATTTAAACTTTCTCTTTTATACTTTTACAGCGCAAACGTTCTTATATGTTGATACAAATCAACATTTTTTTAGGTTAGGTTTAGGTTAGGTTTATCCCCGGTTACTCCCAAAGTAATCGGGGATTTTGCGTTATAAATAATCCTTCAATTTGCTCTTAAACAAAGGAAAATTGATACCTTTAACCATTAAATTATTATCATAAATTTCATAAATTATGAAAAAATCTTTTTCTTTTATCTTCTCCTTATTCGTTGTTATTCAAGTTTTTGGGCAACAATTGCCTCGTATTGAAACAGACAGGCAAATTGTTATCGAAACCCAACATACATCGTTGGTCTATTCAGTAGGAAAAAATAAAAAGCTGTACCAGGTCTATCTGGGCGATAAACTGAACAATGCCTCAGATTACCAATTGCAGCGTGCTGTTCATGAGGCATACGTTCCATCGGGAACCGACAATACCTTTGAACCTGCGATCAGGATGGTCCACAATGATGGGAACCCTTCCCTTGAATTACTGGTTTCAGAAGACAAAACAGTGCGTGATGGTAACGTAACTACAACTGTGATTGTACTTAAAGATCCAAAATATCCCGTTACCGTTAAACTTAACTTCGTTACCTATAACAACGAAGACTTGTTCAAGACCTGGACAGAGATTATCCATCAGGAAAAGAATCCGGTCATAATGACCAATTTTGCTTCTGCCATGTTCCATTTCGATGCATCACAATATTGGCTAACACAGTTCCATGGTGATTGGGCAAAGGAGATGCAGATGCAGGAACACCAGTTGACCAGTGGAATTAAAATTATCGACAGTAAATTGGGAACACGCGCAAATATCTATCAGACCCCAGTGTTTTTACTCTCAAAGAATAAACTTTCTGATGAGAATTCAGGCGAGGTTATTGCAGGAACCCTTGGCTGGACAGGCAGTTTTCAGTTGCTTTTCGAGATCGATCAATTAAATTCGCTGAGAATGGCTGCTGGGATCAACCCTTTTGGGTCTGAATACCGCTTG
>CAIYPA010000208.1 GCA_903927965.1 uncultured Bacteroidia bacterium
AGAAGTTCTTCCCAACCTGGCACAACCGGTACCTGATCTATACCAACGATTATGACCTGTTGCAAGTACCGAATGTGCTCAATAAAGTCATTAAACCAGATAGCGATTGATATTCAATAATTTACGGCCACAGGTAAAACCCAATGAAAAGTACCTTCTTTATTCAAATTTGTCGTTATCTGCTTGCATTTCAGACGATCCTGTTTATCCAAATTCAAACATCATACTCCAAAATACTGGTTCCTCAACAATCAGGGGTCCTGCCCATCAATCTTCCACTAACAATTTACCCAACTTCGGTTATTGATAGTACAATACCCTTGGTTTTTATGATTTCTGGCGATGGTGGATGGACCAGGTTCGACAATGAGATGTGCGAAAACCTGGCCAAAAACGGACTCGCAGTTGTGGCGCTTGATGCACAAAAATACTTTTGGAATCCCCGGACACCAATGGAAGCGTCAGCCGAAATTGCCAGATCTGTACAATATTACATGCAACTCTGGAATAAAAAAGATTTCATTCTTTTGGGATTTTCGTTTGGCGCCTCCCTGGTCCCATTCATAACAGAATATTTTCCTCAACCGTTGCAACAATCGTTAAAGGGGATTTATGGTTTATCCCCCGATTTGAAAGCCGATTTTGAAATCCATTTGGGAGATATGCTTGGTTTTGGGAACAAAAAAGATACCTATGATGTCCTTAGCCAGATGATCAAAATGAAAAGGTTTAATCCTGTCTGTATTTTTGGTGAAGACGAACCTCTCGAAGTGCGGTCAAAATTCATGGAATCCGGAATAAAAATCATTACTGTGCCAGGTAACCATCATTACAACAGTGATGCCATAAAAATCACCGGTGTGATTGCGGACGAGGTTAAAAGATCGGGTCTGAAAAAATAGCTCTTTATTTTACAGCGGTTTTCCTACTTTTCCCCTCAATATAGGTCATGAACTTCTCACCATCCTGCGACATTTCAAACTTTGTATAGACCAATCCGTCGCCCAGCAAAGTATAGGTCAACCTGAAAACAGGCACATTGGCTACTTTATTGCTGGTCATGACAATGGCCTGATCCTGATAGGCAATTGTGTAATTGATCGTATGGCCTTCATTGTCAAAGTAGATGGCTTTTGATGGGTTTCCTGTGTAATCGGGATAGACGATCATCAGATCATTGTGGACAATCAATGGTTTATTGTTGCTGGCTGGATATTCGGAATGGCTTTTTCGCACAAGGATATTCTTATCGAGGTCGAATAAAAACGAAAACGTTCCCCCTCCTTGTCCTGGCTGGCCGTTGCCTTCGCCCTGAAACTCCCCGATTAACCAGGACCACTTGTCCCAAGAAGATGTTTGTTGAGCAAAGCTGAAGGACAAGCAATTAAATAATAAGATGGACAAAAGAAGTTTTGATTTCATTATTCTTCCAAATAAGAGGTTATTATTATTTGATAGTCAATAATATATGGAGACTGCCCCAAACAGATTGAATTTAAGATATTCACATTTTCTGGCAGCCCTTTTAATTTAGCATTTTGGTAATTGGCAGTTAAAAATGAATTGGAAAAATGGGCGGTAACTTAACCAAGGGAAATGTGGACGGTCACATAATGTTAAAATGAGGGCGGTTGCATATGTTATAACATAGACGATCCTATAATATCGGGAAAGCGGGCAGCCACAAGGGCAGCCCCTACTCTTTCATCCATTCAAAAACGCGGTAATGTTCACCGTTCATGCCCAAACGGCGATAAACTTCACGTGCGCGTTCATTTGTTTCATCAACATAAAGGCGGATACCCTTTAATGAAGCGTCTGCATCCACCATTTTGCGTATATAACTGTACAACTGGTTGTAAACTCCACTTTTACGGAAATTGGGATCAATAAAAACCGACTGTATCCACAATACTGTCCCATTGCGCCAGTCGCTCCACTCGTAAGTGGTCAGTAACGAACCAACGACCTGATTGTCAACAACTGCTACATAATAGACCCCGTAAGTAGGATTTCTCAAAACTGCCTCAACGCCTTTTGTAACTATATCATAATCAAGTTTATAGCACTCTGTTTCCCAGGCCATTTCCACCTGGAACCGGGCAATAAGGTCACGGTCTTCAATTTGACCTTCGCGAATTTCGATGGGCATAGTCTGATTTTTTAATCAAGTTTTAAAACTGCAAGGAATGCCTTCTGGGGAACCTCAACATTTCCAATCTGCTTCATCCGTTTTTTGCCTTTCTTCTGTTTATCAAGAAGTTTGCGTTTACGGCTAATGTCACCTCCATAACATTTGGCCGTTACATCCTTACGGACAGCTTTGATTGTTTCGCGCGCGATAATTTTCGCACCTATCGCAGCCTGGATTGCAACATCGTACTGCTGGCGCGGGATCAACTCTTTCAATTTTTCACACATCCTGCGGCCAAAATTGTAGGCATTGTCGAAATGGATTAGAGTTGACAACGCATCGACTGGCTCACCATTGAGAAGAATATCGAGTTTGGCCAACTTTGCAGGACGGTAACCAATAATATGGTAATCGAATGAAGCATAGCCCTTTGAGATGCTCTTTAACTTATCGTAAAAATCGAAGACAATTTCGCCCAGCGGCAATTCGAAAGTGAGCTCTGCCCTTTCTGCAGTCAGGTATTCCTGTTTTTTTAAGATGCCACGTTTATCGAGGCACAAGGTCATGATCGACCCGATAAACTCGGAACTGGTGATGATCTGTGCCTGAATATAAGGTTCTTCAATCAGTTCGATCAAGGTGGCATCGGGCATTCCAGCAGGGTTATACACCTCATATGATTCACCTGCGCGGGTATGGATCATGTATGAAACGTTGGGAACGGTAGTGATCACGTTCATGTCGAACTCCCTGTCTAGACGTTCCTGGACGATCTCCATATGAAGCAATCCCAGGAAGCCGCAACGAAATCCGAAACCCAATGCCAATGATGATTCAAGTGTATAGGTCAATGAAGCATCGTTGAGCTGAAGTTTCTCCATCGCAGCCCTCAAATCTTCATAGTCTTCACTGTCGATCGGATAAACCCCTGCAAAAACCATAGGTTTAACTTCCTCAAATCCAGATATTTGCTCGGTTAGCGGAAATTTTACATTGGTAACCGTATCCCCAACTTTGATTTCACGGGCTGTCTTAATATTTGAAATGATATAACCCACATCGCCGGCACTTAACGATTCGCGTGGGTCGAGGGCCAATTTTAAAACCCCCACTTCGTCAACATTGTATTGTTTTTCGGTAGCCACAAACTTTACCACATCGCCCTTTCGGACTGTGCCATTTACAAGTTTCACATAGGCCACAACACCCCGGAACTGGTTATAAACTGAATCGAAAATCAATCCCTGCAGAGGGGCGTCGGGATCTCCCTTTGGTGGTGGAATATCGTCAATGATCCGCTTTAAGATTTCATCAATCCCTTCACCGGTTTTCCCTGAAGCCCTGATAATTGTGCTTCGCTTACAACCAATAAGGTCAATAATCTGATCCTCAACAACCTCAGGCATCGCATTGGGAAGGTCCATCTTGTTGAGGACGGGGATAATCTCAAGGTCGTGGTCGATTGCAAGGTACAGGTTTGAAATGGTCTGGGCCTGAATTCCCTGGGTAGCATCGATAATCAGCAACGCCCCTTCACAGGCAGCGATGGAACGTGAAACCTCGTAGGAGAAATCAACATGCCCCGGTGTGTCGATCAGGTTCAGACGATACTTTTCACCGTCCTGTGTATAGTCCATCTGAATGGCATGACTCTTAATGGTTATCCCCCGCTCTTTTTCAAGCTCCATGTCATCAAGTACCTGAGCCTGCATATCGCGCCCACTTACTGTCTGGGTAATTTCAAGAAGACGGTCGGCAAGTGTGCTTTTCCCATGATCGATATGGGCAATTATACAAAAGTTCCTGATGTTGTTCATTGGTAAAAAATCCTTAAATCCTTGATATTCTAATTAAACACTTATTTTTATATTTGTCACAAAGATATTCAAATTTTGAATTTTAACATCTTCCCAGATCTTTGTCCGTTTTTATTAAATTTGCAAAAGATTCTACGATTTACACTTATGGATTCCACCAAAAATTCGGCTTATCTTCTGACGATTATCGTCCCACTTTATAATGAAGAAGGAAACCTTCGGCGATTGGCCAGGGAACTTTCCGATTATATCAACCAATCCTCCTACAAAGCCAATGTTTTGTTTGTCAATGATGGTTCAAACGATAACAGTGCCAAAATGATAGAGAATTTATGTATTGAATTTCAATCATTTAACTACATTCATCTTAAAAATAACAGTGGTCTCAGTACTGCCCTTAAGGCTGGGATCGACCAGGTGGGGACAAAATATTCAGGCTACATCGATGCCGATCTTCAAACCTCTCCTTTTGATTTTGACCTTTTGATGAGTCTGGCAGATGGTGCAGAGCTTGTAACCGGAATCCGCGATAAAAGAAAGGACAACTACCTGAAACTGATCTCCTCCAAAATTGCCAATGCGATCCGGCAAGCTGTGACACACGATGGGATTTCGGATACAGGATGTCCATTAAAGGTTTTTAAAACCGAAACGGTCAAACAAATCCCATTTTTCAATGGGATGCACCGTTTCCTTCCTGCCCTTGTCAAATTACAGGGTGGGATCGTAAAACAGGTTCCTGTACGCCATTTTGAGAGGATAGCAGGAATATCAAAATACCATTTATTTAACCGGTTGCTTGGACCTGCCATTGACCTGATTGCTTTTACATGGATGAGGAAGCGGTACATCCGTTACGAAATATCAGGCAGAGGATGACCACTTCACCAATTTGGATGTATGCCATCGGTTTTGTGGCCCAGTTGCTGTTTACATCGCGAATGATCGTTCAATGGATACAGTCGGAAAATGCTGGCAAACCGATTTCGCCCCTTATTTTTTGGCAATTGAGCATCGTTGGATCGATCCTGTTTCTTGCGTACGGCATTCTCAGGCACGATTTTGTGATTGTACTGGGACAAGCCCTGGTCTATTATATTTACATCCGAAACCTCCATTTCAAAAATGGATGGAAACCCATTCCGCTATTATTCAAATGCTTAGTAATTATCGCGCCCATAATTACCATTTGTTATCTTCTCTCGGATGCCCCTGGCAATATCTCCGATTTATTCAAAAACAACGAAATCCCTACTTCTTTACAAATTTGGGGAATTATTGGACAGCTAATTTTTACTTTCCGGTTCTATGTACAATGGATCAACTCTGAATCAAAAAATGAATCGGTATTGTCGAAAAGCTTCTGGACTGTTAGTCTTGTGGGGTCAGTGATGATGATCATCTATGCCGTTTTTCGCTGGGACCCTGTTTTATTCCTTGGTCAGTTGTCGGGTCTTGTTGTGTATGTCAGGAATCTTATTCTGGGCAAAAAAGCCAAAGGTTAATTCGCAGCTATTTGCTATTTTTGGAAAAAACTACAATTGCTTATTTAACGTAATTCAAATGGAACGCCGTAACCTTCAGATCTTTCTGCTTTTCATGTGCACTTTTATTGCTTTCGTGGTCAATAATGGGGCACTTGATGCCAATATCATGGAGTCGCGAAACCTCACGACAGCACGCGAAATCCTTGAAAAAAACAATTGGCTCGAACCCACCATGAATGGGGAATTACGACTCGAAAAACCACCCTTACCCACATGGTTTTCAGCTGTTATCATGCGTTTTTCGGGTCAGGATGACCTCTCTTTGTTGCGTCTGCCTTCTGCTATTGCGGGTATGCTTTTGGTGTTCTTCCTTTTTAAACTAACCAAAGAATTAACAGAGGATCATCTGCTTCCCTTTTTAGTTGCAGGTACCGCCACAACTTCATTTTATATTTTTTTCCTAGCCCGCGACATAAGCTGGGATATATTTTGCCACAGCTTTATGATTGGTGCCATTTGGCTAATTATCAAAGGATTAAAATCCGTATTTTCAGGCTGGCCTGAGTTTTTGGGGGCCGGGACGTTGATGGGGCTGTCGTTTATGAGCAAAGGCCCTGTTTCATTCTATGCCCTGCTCCTACCCTTTCTGATTGCTCAATCGTTAACTTTTGGATGGAATGAGGCTTCCAACAAAAAGGCGGCATTGATTGGAATGGTTGTTTTGACCCTGGTTATCAGCTTGTGGTGGCCATTAACGATTTGGCTATCGCACCCCGATTATTCTTCAATGATAGTACAGCAGGAATCATCGGCGTGGATCAACCGCAGCACGCGACCTTTTTACCATTACTGGAGTTTTCCGATCCAATCCGGAATATGGGCCATTTTCGCTTCCATTGCTTTGTTCTTTCCATACGCCAGAAGGCGGATCAACCGTTTTGGGAATTACAATTTCCTGGCAATCTGGATCTTATCTTCACTGATTTTACTTTCTCTTTTCCCGGAAAAAAAGGAACGTTATCTTTTGCCCCTTCTTCTTCCGCTCGCGATAATAACATCATTTTATGTGCGTTATCTGATCATTGCTTTTAAGGAAGGGTCTTTTACAAAGTCCGATTTTAACCTGTTACGGTTGAACGTTTTGTTAATGACACTGATAAGTACAGCC
>CAIYPA010000209.1 GCA_903927965.1 uncultured Bacteroidia bacterium
CCATCGTTTGGGTTTAACAATGGATTGGCAATTCAGGTTTTACGACCATGTCATTCGTGACGATGCAGAATATGCCCGAATTGCCCAATATATCGAAACCAATGTGGACAATTGGGCCACAGATAAATTTTTCGATCCGGAAGAATAACTATCTTTGAAACATAAATAGTTGGCGTTGTGAAGAGACTCAAAGTATTTATATCGAGCGTACAAAACGAATTTGCCAGAGAACGGGAAGAATTGGCCCGTTATCTCAGGCACGATCCGTTATTGGGTACTTTTTTTGAGCCATTCTTGTTTGAAGAGGTTCCCGCAACCACGCACTCGCCAGGCAGGATATACATCAATGAGGTTGAAGATTCGGATATCTACATCGGACTGATTGGTGAAGCGTATGGCTATGAAGATCAGGAAGGCATCTCGCCTACCGAAAGGGAGTACGATCATGCTAAAAAGGAGCATTTGCCACGTTGGATTTTTATCAAAGACGCAAAAGGAATTGTGCGTCATACGAAGGAAATCGCCTTTATCCGGAAAATTGAACAGGATGTTTCGCGCAAGAAATTTTCGGATTTTGATATGCTTAAACAAGAAGTTTACCGTTCGTGCGTCTTATTTTTGAAGCAAACGGGAAAAATTGAAAGTCGCGATTTTGACGATAGCCTGCACCCAACAGCTGGACTTGAAACACTGGATGAATCCAAAATCAAGGAGTTTATTGCCATTGCCCGTAAAAAACGCAACTTTCCGCTTAAAGAAACTGCTTCAGTTGAACGGGTGTTGAAACATCTGAGAATGATGAGGGAAGGGAAATTGGTTAACAGTGCATTGCTTGTTTTTGCACCTGATCCTCAGTTGTACTTTCCTTCGTCAACCATAAAATGTGCCCATTTCCATGGGAATCAGGTTCAAAAGCCCATTCCCGATTATAAAGAATATGGAGGCACCATTTTTGAAGTGGCCGATGAAGCGATAAATTTTGTGCTGTCAAAATTAAGTTTGTCAACAGGTACCCGCGAAATAAGCAATCAGGTTGAAACAATTTATGAAATTCCCAGGGCTGTAATCGCAGAAGGAATTATCAATGCCGTTGCCCACCGCGATTATACAAGTAAAGGGAGTATTCAGGTTTCGGTCTTTAAAAACCGTGTTGAAATAAGCAATCCTGGAAGTTTGCCCCCCGAATTGGATATCAGTGATTTAAAAGTGCCTCATAGCTCCTATCCTCATAATCCGCTCCTTGCGGGTTGTATGTTTTTAACCGGAGATATCGAACGATATGGAACGGGTATTATTGAAATGTTCAAACTCATGAAAGATAGGGGATTAAAACCTCCTATGATTTCTCTTGATGAAGGATTTAAATTGACGATTTGGAGACCTTCTGCATCTACCACACATGAGACAGGACATGAGACAGGACATGATACAGGACATGATACAGGACATGATACAGGACATGATGAAACCGACATTTATACAGAAATCCCGCAACTTGAACATCGGTTGGTATTGGTTGTCAAGGATGAAATGAGCAGGGTTCAACTCATGGAAATTCTTGAACTCAAAAGCAGGGCCCACTTTATAAAAAATTATTTAGACCCCTCTTTATCAGATGGTTATATTGAAATGACCTTGATGGATAAATCAAAAAGCCAGCATCAAAAATATCGATTGACAGCTAAGGGAAGTGCTTTAAAGGATCAGTTATTGGTCCGTCAATTGACCAGGAACCCGGAAGCTGAAGAAATTGAAAAATCCGTTTTGGGTAATGCTACCGGGGAAGTTACTGGGGAAGTTACTGGGGAAGCTACTGGGGAAGCTACTGGGGAAGCTACTGGGGAAGTTGGCGAATATGTAATAGAAGAAGTCCGAAAAGTAGTAATTGCTTTGAATAGGGAGATGAAAAGATCAGAAATACAGCAAGGGCTTGAATTAAAGCACAATGATTTTTTTCGAACACATTATATTGTACCTGCACTTAGTTTGGGTTATATAGAACTGACATATCCTAATCGTCCTAATCATCCAAACCAAAAATACAGATTGACCCCCAAAGGATTAGCTTTAAAACAACAACAGGAAAATAAAAAATAGCCATGCCTAGCCAAACCAACGAACAAGCCCTCGAATCGGCCATCGAAAGACGGTTGACCGGCACATGCCTCGAAGATCTTAAAGAACAAGGGATTACAATAAATTCCATCAACGAAAAGGCGGAAGCCTACAGGAGCGGAAATGGCTATTTTATGGGGTCGCCAGAAAACTTCAATGCCAAATTTGCCATTGACGAACATCACTTCTGGAGCTTTCTGGAAACGACCCAAAAAGAGGAACTGGCCAAACTTCAAAAACAAAACGACTGGAAACGGAAAATATTGGAACGGCTCGACCGCCTGATCAAAAAATATGGGATCGTCAGGTTGTTGCGCAAAGGTCTCGAAGTTGACGACGCCCATTTTACATTGTTGTATGTGTTGCCTTTGGCCAGCAGCAGCGAAACAGTCAGGGAGAATTTCGAAAACAACCGGTTCAGTGTAACACGCCAGGTACGCTATTCAGGTGCCAATCAGCACGAAGAAATTGACATGGTGCTGTTTGTGAATGGTTTGCCCATCTCGACAATGGAGCTTAAAAATCAGTGGACCGGACAAAACGCAAAAGTTAATGGTCAAAACCAATACAAGTTCAAGAGGGACATTGCCCAGCCGCTGTTAAATTTTGGCAGGTGCCTCGTCCATTTCGTGATCGATACCGACGAAGTGTACATGACCACAAGGCTCAATGGTAACGATACTTACTTTTTGCCTTTCAATCTGGGGCATCGTTTCGGCAAAGGAAATCCTCCCAATCCGTTTGGACACAAAAGCTCCTATTTATGGGAGGAGGTGTTTACACGGCAAAGCATGGCGAATATCATCCAGCATTTTGTTCGTTTCGATGGCAAGGAGAACGATCAGCTTGGCAAAAAGACGTTGTATTTTCCACGGTTCCACCAATTGGATGTTGTGCGCAAATTGGTTGCAGATGCTAGCAAAAAAGGGGTGGGTCAAACCTATCTGATCCAACATTCTGCAGGTTCGGGCAAATCGAATTCGATAACCTGGGCAGCCTATCAATTGATCGAAACCTATCCCGAAAGCGATGTTGTTCCGGGAGGCAGGGGCATTTCGAACCCGCTTTTCGATTCTGTGATCGTAGTAACAGATAGAAGATTGTTGGACAAACAGTTACGTGATAACATCAAAGATTTTTCGGAAGTAAAGAATATTGTTGCCCCGGCCTATTCGTCCAAAGAGCTTAAAGATAACCTCGAAAGTGGCAAGCGTATCATCATTACGACCATCCAGAAATTCCCGTTTATCGTGGATGGCATTGCCGATTTAAGCGACAAACGGTTTGCTGTGATCATCGACGAAGCCCATAGCAGTCAGAGCGGTAGCGCATCCGACAATCTTAACCGTGCAATGGGCAATAATGGAAGCGAAGAAGACGACCCTGATCCACAGGACAAAATTTTGGAGGCGATGCGTTCGCGAAAAATGAGGGGGAATGCTTCTTACTTTGCTTTCACGGCTACGCCCAAACCGAACACATTGGAAAAGTTTGGGATCAAACAGGAAGATGGAAAATTCAAACCGTTTCATCTTTACTCGATGAAACAGGCTATCGAAGAGGGTTTTATCCTCGATGTGCTTGCCAATTACACCACCTACAGGAGTTACTACGAAATTGAAAAATCAATAGCAGAAAACCCTGTCTTCGAGACGATGAAGGCTCAAAAGAAACTCAGGGCATATGTTGAGCGGCATGAACAAACCATTGGCACCAAAGCCGAAATCATGCTCGACCATTTCATCTCAAAGATCGTGAATACGAAAAAACTGAAAGGGAAAGCAAAGGCCATGGTCGTGACCCAAAACATCGAATCTGCCCTGCGATATTTCTTTGCCTTACAGCGATTACTGGAAGAAAAAGGAAACCCATTCAGAATAGCCGTAGCATTTTCGGGCAAATACAAGCTTGATGGGATCGAATATTCGGAGGAGACGATCAATGAGTTCCCAAACAGCATGGAAACAGCAAAACCTTCCGATCCGGGGTACATCAGCGACAAGATTGCCCGGTATTTTGACATGGAACCCTTCAGGATCCTGGTGGTGGCCAATAAATACCTTACCGGGTTCGACCAGCCAAAACTAACGGCCATGTATGTTGATAAAAAATTGCAGAATGTGATGGCCGTACAGTCCCTATCGAGGCTGAACCGTTCGGCTGACAAGCTTGGGAAGAAGACAGAAGATTTGTTTGTGCTCGATTTCTTTAACTCGACCACCGATATCAGGGAGTCGTTCGACCCATTTTATACCTCTACGACTTTAAGCAGGGCAACCGATGTGAATGTTTTGCACGAGTTAAAATCAAGCCTCGATGAGGTAGGTGTGTATGAATGGTCTGAAGTTGAGGATTTTGTGGCGAAGTATTTCAACAATGTCAATGCACAGGAATTGAGCCCGATCATTGACCTTGCTGCCGATAGGTTCAATTCGGGGCTGGGATTGGATAGTATTCAAAAAGCAGATTTCAAGATCAAAGCCAAGCAGTTTGTAAAAATCTATGGACAAATGGCGGCCATCCTCCCTTTTGAAGTTATCAAATGGGAAAAACTCTTTTGGTTTTTAAAGTTCCTGATCCCAAAACTTGTAATTGTCGATCCGGACCAGGATGCGCTGGATGAGTTGTTAAATTCGGTGGATCTTTCAACCTATGGATTGGAAAGGGTCAAACTGAACGAGTCGATTGGTCTGGATGCCGAGGAGACCGAATTGGAACCACAAAACCCAAATCCACGCGGGGTGCATGGTCCTGAAATCGATGAAGATCCACTTGACCTGATCATCAAAGCATTCAACGAAAGGTGGTTCCAGGGCTGGGAGGCAACACCCGAAGAACAAAGGGTCAAATTTATACACTTGGCACAAAGTATGCGTACACACCCTGATTTCAAAGAAAAATACTCCGAAAATGCGGATACCCAGAACAGGGAAATTGCATTCAACAAGATATTTGACGAAGTGATGTCGAAACAACGCAAAAGCGAACTCGACCTTTACCGGCTGATCGCAAAGGATGATGCTTTTAAATCGGCTATGCAGGATACTTTAAAACGGATATTGCAGGCATCGTAATTAAATAAATTAAATGACGGGGGATTTAGTTAAAACGAAGTATGAAAAAACCAGATAAGCTAAATATATATAAATAATTATAAATCAACATATTAATATTTTCAGACATCCTTTATCGTATTATTTATAGATCCACCGAAGGCTCAATTTCGTTATCTGCGTAACATCCAGCCCTATTCCCTTGGTACGGTTACCAGCGCAATATCCCAATAGTACTTCCTTTTTTGTGAAATGAATGGCTGTATAGCAGTACCAGCCATCAGGGTCAACTTCGATGTTCTTTATCTTTTCCCATGTTAACCCATCGTCTTTGGAAACAGCAATTGTCAAAGGGGTTCTTTTACCTTTGATCGCAGGATCGTCCCCGCCATTGTTGTTCCAAACCATTAACAGATCCCCGGTTGACGGAATTCGCTTAATGGATGCAGGAGATACGGGTGATTTAATGTTGGTTGGTTCTACTGGACTCCATGTCACCCCATTGTCTTTGGAGAGAGAGGAACACTGAAAGCCAATATCGGAACGGATGATCATCAAGACATTTCCGTTCTTTAGTTCAACAATGCCGGGTTCCTGAGTCAGGTATTTATTGGGATTCTGAACTTCGATACCTGAATTCCAGGTTATTCCATTGTCATCGGAATAATAACTCCACAAACTGCCTTGATTTAATAGTGATCCTTGAGGAGTCTTATATAGATTAACTGCCATCAATATCCTGCCATTTTTTAATTGAATTACACGGCTGTTGTTAAGGACAAAATATCCTGATTTATCTGTTATACAGGCTATTGGTTCACTCCATGTCTTCGCCTCATCTTTCGAAAATCGCACCATCGGGATACAATCGGTCGTGGAATTTTTCTTCAAATAGAACAGGGAAATTTTCCCATTCTGCAACCGGAGAAGCGTGACAGACATTACGTTCATAGTCCCTTCGTTTTCAATGATTTTCACATCATCGCGCGACCATGTTTTTCCTCCGTTGTCCGAAAATCTCCCTGCAAGATAGGCTGGTGCGTGATCGCCACCATTGTCACCTGTATAGTGGCTGTAAATAAACAAGATGCGTTTATCTTTCAGGGTTATGAAGTCACCTTCGCTATTTCGCGGATTGTTAAGTCCCGGTTCCAGTCTCAAAACGGGTACCTTCCCCTTTTCTTCGGGTTCAGGTTTGAAGCCACTGCAAATCAACATCGCGACACACAAAGCTAAAAAAAGAATTATACCAGATCGTTTCATGATATTCCAATTTTCAATTATCTAATTTACTATTAAGCTGAACGTTGAGGCGGGCAATCCGTAACAGTTGATCAGATTTCCACGTGAAAAAGGTCTCCATCCATATCTTACCTGCCTGATATCCTGATCGGTTTTGTTCAAAATGGTTATTTTGTTGTCTTTCAACTCTCCCGAAATAGAATAGAAAACTTCATCTGATCCAGCAGCATCGAGTTCAAGCAAAGATTGACCATCGGAAGTCTGAAGTTTCTGATCCTGATTGAAAATGATCTCTATACTGGATTTCCCAACTCTTGTTGCTTTCAAAGGCATTGGTCCATCAGCCTTCACCGCCTGACCATAAACCTTTTGCAAGGCCTGTAAAGCCAGACGATGGCCCACCTCCTTTTTCCGAATTGGATGTACGTTCAGCGAATCTCCCAAATCGGAGGTGACCGACATGTAACAGGCCGGTATCTCTCCTGCCATCCTTCGTTGTGAATCGCGGAACAATTCCCAGCCAGGACGCTGAATGGATGAGAGTTGCGCAAAAACAAAAGGCAGTTTGTCATTTTTCCAAAATTGCCGCCAACTCCGGATCAATTCCGGGAACACAACTTCGTGATGCTCCATGTTGTGGGCATTCGACTCCCCCTGATACCAGAGGACTCCCTTTACTGGATATCCTTGAAACCTTGAGATCCCAGCTTCAAAAATATAGGCTGGCATATATGGGTGTCTTTGCAGTAGATTGTTGCCGGATGAAATATTTGCCATTGCGCGTTGCCTGCACCACTCCATAATGAAATCGTTGCTGCTCCAGTTGTACAGGACATTTACAAGCTGGGGATGATGTTCAAGGGAATATCTGTCGATAAACGATTCGGCAGGGGCACCGCCCACTGCAACCTGTATAAGGCCAATTGGAACATGGAGGCGTTCCTTTAATTCCTTTCCGAAATGGTAGGCAATGGCGGAGAAACCTGCAGCTTCTTTCGGGTCACATTTTTCCCACGCACCTTTAAAATATTGCAATTGGTCCACTTTCTTCAAGGTTGTGGAGTCCCATTTGGTATCAGATGTTTCCGCAATTTCCCGAAAATTCAGGAACCTTAGATTTTCGTCAAGTGCATTTTCAGACTCCTCCTTCCCATTTTGGGATTGGTCAAGCCTGAATACCATGTTCGATTGCCCGGAGCAAAACCAAACTTCCCCAACCAGAATATCGTTCCAATCCACAACGATCTGGCCATTGACAAGAATCTGCATTTTGTAGGGACCTCCGGCAATAACCTGTGGTACTGCAAGATGCCATTTCCCATCAGGACCGGTAATAAATTGGGAGGTGATTCCGGCGAAATTCAGTTTGATACGGTCCTGGCTGTTGGCTGTTCCGGAAATTTCAACGGGTTTGTCTCTTTGTAAAACCATATGCTCCGAAAAGGCAGGTGACAGCTTAAAGCCCCCATAATTGCCCGTGATTGCCGCACCGATTGTATTGGCAATGATCCCGGCACCTTCAATGTCGGGGTGGAGCGCATCGGCAAAAAGGTCAGGGCGCGAATACAAAGGCGTATGTAAATCAATTATTTCCGCACCACAACTCTTAGCCACCAATTTTAATTTTCTCCTGTATCTGCCAGAACCAGTCGCGTGTTCCCGATTTAAACCTTGGATGGGAATGAAAAATCGGGGTCATGAGACAAATATAAACTTTGGGGGCTTTTCCATCCTTTGTTTTAAAGGAATGGATAAGTTCCAGGTAATCCCTGATAAAATCATCCCGGTATTGGGGCCAGTTGCGTGGATCGGTATCGTTCAGCCCCAAATCAACAATGACAATATCAGCCTTAAATTCCAATGCCTGACGGTAAGCTTCAGATTGCACATAGGGCCGATGACCCTTTGAGAGAAGGGTGGTGCCATTGACCCCGAAATTTCGGACAACAAAATTTTCCCCAAGAATTTTCTGAAGTTGTGATGGATAACTTTCTGTCTCTCTGTTATGCAATCCGTAACCGTAAGTGACAGAGTTCCCAATGCAAGCAATGCGCCGTGGCGAAGCGTCTACAACTTGACAAGGATCCACCTCCGCACCCAACAAATCAGGAATTGAAAAGAGCAAAAAAATTAGCAGCAATTCAAGGATTCTGCTAAATTTCAAAGATTTATGAGCTTTCTGGTCCATCATTGTACGGAAATTAGAAAGGACAAGTTAAGAAGTCCATGGTTTGTATTTTCTATAAAAAAGCAAAGAGCACAAAGATAAATTACTTTGTAGTAATTCTTTGCGCTCCTTGCGGTTTAACCCTTACGGACATTATTTATAATATTTCAACCTTATACACCACCTATATTAAATTGAATATCAATTAATTGGCGGGTTTAGAGGTTGGATATCCAAGTGTCTGGTTCACAGTAGGATCATTTGTCCAAATCGCTTTGTCAATGGGCCATAGGATCATATAGGATTGGGTTGTCTTGTTCAAAACCCCGAAATTATGACTTGTGGTTTTAAACACCAATGGATCTGCTCCATATTTCATGCGCCTTAAATCGTACCAGGTCTTTCCTTCATGGACAAACTCCTTCATCCTTTCGGAGAAGATGGCCAATTCGTTCTTGTCCTTGGTTGAGTTGACGAAAGGAGTTGGATCAGCAACAGGTGCAAATGCCCTGTCCCTGATTTGTTTAACATAGCTGGTAGGATCACCTCCTTCTGCATTGGCAATCTCTGCCAACATCAGCAATCTGTCGGCTTCCCGATAGATTGGCCAATCATCGGAGAAGTACCTTTTGTTGGCGTTGATTGTTCCCAGGAATTTAACAAGCGCAGTATTTCTGACGTTTATTGCATAGGGAACTTTGGTCACTTTGTAATAATCGTAGAATGTGGCGTCACGTCTTTTATCTTTGACATCATATGCTTTAAATAATTCAAAAGTATATCCGTAACGCTGAATGATCTGCTGTGAGTTCGTTGCAGCAATTACCAAAGGATCAACGAGCAGTGGACCGCTTGCAAGCGAATCTTTGTAATGCAGGTTGTCGAAGTTGAATGTCGAGTACAAATATTGCGATACTCCCGTCATTTCAGCTTCACCCACAGCGTAACGAAGTGCAAAAATGATTTCATTGTTATTTTTCTGGGCAAAAGCAAAAGCATTGGCAAAACTTGATTGTAAAGTGTTGCCAGTGATTGAGTTGAGGGCAGATTTTGCGTCGGCTAAATCGGCACTTGTACCATAGACCTTTGCTGACCACAACATCACTTCACCTTTCAGCATAAATGTTGCTTTGGGGCTCCACTGGCTTTTTTCTGCTGGACTTGCAGCGGTGCCAAAATATCCAACTGACTTTCCTACATCACTTTTAACCGAAGCAAGTGTTTCTGCTTCTGTTGATCTGGCTTTTCTCAGTAGTACAGGGTCGGTATTCCCGTTCAATACTTCGGGTTCCAAGCGAAGGGGTACACCACCATAAGTGCGAAGCAGGTGGAAATAGTAAAAAGCCCTTAATCCATAAGCCTGTCCAAGAAAATAATTCTTTTTTGCATCGGTTAGAAATGTAACTGCACTAACCTTCTGAATAAATAAGTTTATCTGCAATATCGGACCAAACAATCCAGCCCATGAGGATATACCTGGCGAATTTTCGTCAATCCGTTGCTCGATGATCGGCAATTCATTCAACGAGGTATTCTGACGGTCAACATTGCTATAAGTTCCTCCGCGCATTTCGCCCAATCGTAAAAGCATGAACTGATTGTCTCTCAGTTGTTTATGAATTCCTACCATGAAATTGGTAACCTGAGCTTCATTTTGCCAGAAATTTCCGTCCCCAAAATAGTCTATAGGCGCAAGTTCTATCGTCTTTTGGCATGAGAAGGCGACCAATGCAAAGAAACCAGCTATTATTATGTTTTTAATCTTTTTCATAATCCTTTTTTAAGATAATATTGTTTTTTTCAATTAAAAGGTAATATCAGCACCAAGGATCAATTGTGTTGGTATCATATAGGCACCATTTTGACTTCCGGTACGTTCTGGAAAATTCAGCATTTTATCGGTAAGATAACCGAGATTCTGCCCTGAAACTGTCAATACAAGACCCGACATCTTAATCTTCTTGAGTAGTGAAGGAGGCAATTTATAGCTCAGTGATACTTCCCTGAATGAAAGGTAATCAGATTTTCTCCAGAACATTGTACTGGGCCTGTCATAATTTTTCGTGTTCAACTGATCGGCCCATACATACCTTGGAAGACTGGCATTTGGATTATCGGGGGTCCATGTGTCATTTACTTGAGTCGTAGGGGCAAATTCTCCCTGAAAACAACCTATGGCCCACATTTGCATCTGATCCATTTGTATATGTCCCAAAGCGTAGTCCATACGGACATTGAGGCTAAAATTTTTGTAAGTAAATGAGGTGCTTACACCACCGGTCCAACGTGGCACCTGGCGTCCAAGCGAAACCATATCGCGTGTATCAATGGTATCGTTTTTGTCGATATCCTTCCACATCATGTCTCCCATTTGTGTTGGAATCCAGCCACCTGCAAGGTTTAATCCCCTTTGGGTCATTATTTGCTGGCTTGCCACCCTTTTCCCGGCTGAAGCACCATACCAAACTTGTCCTGCTGCCAGGTCAACTTTATTATAATTGGCCAGATCAGTCGCATTTCTGATGATCCCTTCGCTTACAAAGCCAAATACTTCGCCCCACTCTTGTCCTTCCTGCAAACCGCCGACCCATGCCAATTTTCCGGTTCCCGGATCATAAATCTGCTGGCCATCCTGTCTGTTGTTCACATTTCCGTTGTAAGGGAGTTTGGTAACAACGTTTTTATTTCTGGATGCGTTGGCGCTAACCTGCCATTGAAAATCCTTTTTCTGGATAATTTTGGCAGTGATCTCCATTTCCAATCCAATATTTTTCATACTGCCATTGTTGGTCCTTACACTGGAAACACCTGATGAGGTGGGAAGTAGGACGCTGGCGATCTTGTCGCTTGTGATTCTATTATAATATGCAATAGATGCATAAATTCTGTTGTTTAGGAAACCCATATCGGTTCCAACTTCCACAGTATTCGACTTCTCCCATTTAAGGTTTGGATTCGCAATACCTGTCTGCAAAAATCCAATGGTTCCGGCATAAGCGGTCTGTGAGCCATACGCACCTTGCAATTCGTAAGTGCCTATTCCACCAATATTTCCATTTTTCCCCCAACTTGCCCTTAACTTAAGATAGGAGAGCCAATCTTTGGTCGATTCCAAAAATTTTTCTTTGTGCAAAAGCCATCCCCCTGAGAATGCAGGGAAAGTACCGTATTGATTGTCACCAATTAACCTTGAATAGCCATCCCTCCTGACAGTGAAAGTAAAAAGGTATTTCCCAACATAATCGTAATTGAAACGACCAAAACCTGACAAAATTCTTTCTTCAGAATGCCATGAATCTGTTACCCTCGTTTGTGAGGTTGCGTTATTTAAAGTCAAAGCCAAATCCTGAAAATCATCGGTAGGGACAAGGGCACCATAAGCATAAGTTCCTTTGTTGAATGAATCATAGTATTCCCCACCAATCATTGCAGATATATTGTGCTTTTCCTTGAAAGTGGCCGTATAATTGGCTATGACATTGTATGTTTGCCTGACAGTACGGTCAAAGTTGTCGGAAGCATCCCTGTTTCTGTTCCAACCGGTGTTTGGATTGGTATAGCTCATCACACCTGTCCTGAAATCCTTGTTAAACGATTCGGCAAACGATTCATCGTACATCATCAATGCACTGGCCTTTACATACAAGCCCTTCATGATATCAATCTTAAAAGCCTGGTTCAGCGTGAATTTATCCGATTGATTGCTCCTTACATATTTGTCGATATTGTATGCCGGATTTCCATCACTGGCATCACGCCCGAGGATCAAATCCCCATTTGCGTTGGTACCACGCATGGTCGGAGGGGCTGAGAGCATTCGTGCCCAATAATTTGATTCCCCATTTTGAAGCGATTGGTCCCTCCAATTGGCTTTTGCAAACTGGACACCACTCTCTGAGGTCAACCAGTCGTTCATTTTGTATTCCCCATTGAAAGCAAAATTTAACCTGCGGTAAAAGGTCGCCAATGACAAACCACCTTCATCATAATAACCAAGGTTTGCAAAATATTTACCTTTATCATTACCACCGGAAAAACCAAGGTTGTAGTCCTGTGTGGCAGCAACTTTGTTCAATCCATAGTCGCCATAATTGAAATCTTTGTAAATCAAATCATAGTTAGTTCCTAAGGGGTCATAATTTCCTGAAGTATTTGTCTTAATTGGGTCTTTCATTTGCTTCCATCCCGGTTGGCTTAATAGTTCCTGATTTGTGGCATCCAATCTCATTACACTCCAAATGGCCCTTGAATCGTAATTTCCATCCAGAATGGCACCTGTGGTTGGATCTTTGTACATATTACCTGTGCCTCTAGGCCCAACTCCGGCGACATTGCTTGCCGCCAAAGTCCCGTTTTTGATTGCCTGTTCTGCCCCAAGCCGCGCCCATTTTACATAATCGCCTCCATCGGTAAATTTATAGGGAACATTCAGGTAGTTAAAACCGTGCTTGATCTTAACAGAGATGGAAGAGGTACCCGCCTTCCCCTTTTTGGAGGTGATCAGGATGACACCGTTGCTTGCCCTTGCCCCATAAATTGCTGTAGCTGAGGCATCTTTCAATATCTCCATACTTTCAATTTCCTCAGGATTGATATCGCTCAAAGAACCGCGGATCTGACCATCCATAATGATAAGCGGGCTACCACTACCATCAAAATTGGTACCTCCCCTTAATATAATGGTTGGAAGTGCCCCAGGTCTTCCTGTTGTGGTTGACACCCTCAAGCCAGGGACTGTTCCTTCTAAAACCTGGGCCGGATTGGACCGCACACCTGTAGTTAGTAATTTATTATCAACTTTTGCAACAGAAGAGGTCATTTTAGACCTTGTCTGTGTGCCATATCCTACGATTACAACCTCGTCGATATCTTTGCTCTGAGCAATGAGTGCTATATTGAGCACATTTGAAGCACCGATTTTGATTATCTGGGTTTGATAACCGACCATCGAAACCACCAGTTCAGTGGCATTTACAGGTACAACAAGACTGAATTTGCCATTCATATCTGTATTGGCCCCGGTTGATGTTCCACGAACAACAACGTTCACGCCTGGAGTAGTAGTCCCATCTGCAGCATCGGTCACAATACCTGTAACCGTGCGTTGTGCGATGGCCATACTGAACGACAGAAAAAGTGCCATTCCAAGCAAAAAAAGCTTTTGTGCAATAATTCTCCTCATAAAATTTGTTTTAATAATTTGATTTCATATTTTTACCGTCTTATGTCTGACTTAAGACGGACAAAGGTAAATATTAAATTATCATTTCAAAAAGAAATTTAACTTTTTTTAATAATTTTGCATCATGACAGCAGAGGATTTTTTAAAGGACGAACCACAAATAGATAACCGGAGTTTGGTCGATAAGGTAGAATTCTATCTGATCGATCTTTTTATTCGTAAGAAGTTGAATCCAGGTGATTTGATCCCCAAAGAGATGGAGTTGGCAAAAACACTGAGGGTAAGCCGGACCGTTATCCGGGAAACGCTCAACAGGCTGAAGACAATGGGGCTGATTGAGTCGGTCAAACACAAAGGGACCATCATCAAGAGCCCGGACCTGTCGGAGATTCTTCAAAAGACACTGATCCCCAATATCCTGGATCAAAATACGCTGAAAGATATTTTCGAGATGCGTTTGGTCATCGAAGTTGGGATGGCCGATCTGGTGACCCAGCGGGCAACGAAAGAGGACATTGCCGAACTCTACGATATCATCAAGGACGAGGTGTCACCTTCCAAGGAGACGCTGTTTGACATCGACCATGAAGTGAAGTTTCATGGCAGGTTGTACGATATTACAAGAAATGATACCCTCAAGGGATTTCAGAAAATGTTGCTGCCGGTGTTCAATTATGCCTATTCCAGTGGACTCATCCACAAACATCTTGATACGCAACACTTTTTCTCCCACAAGGAGCTGGTCGAAGTTTTGGAGAAAGGTGATGCCGGACAATTTACACAGGCCATGCGGATGCACTTGGAAAACCATTACAATAGATTGTTCAGTATGGAGTAGGAATAAAAGCATAAAGGTAAAATTGAAAACTTGCCTAGATATTACTGGCAACATCTTTAAATACTTAATTTTTAATGCTTTTATAAATACTTTTTGATTGTAATAAACTATATTATAGCATATTATGAGATAGTTTCTTTCGAGTCCAAAAATACGGGAACCACATATTAAAGTGATTAGGGATTCCAAAAAATGTTGAACTAAAATTATTTGAAGAAAACTGACAATAGTTGGTCAATCCCAAAAAAAAGTACTTAATTTTGTACTGTTTTATATGTATGATCATGAAAGCTGTAAATTATTCGGAACTAAGACAAAATTTGAAAAGCAGTCTTGATGCTGTTACAAACGATGATGAATTGTTGGTTGTTCACCGTCCGAAAGGGAAAAGTATCGTTATGATGCCTTTGGCAGAATTCAACTCACTTCAGGAGACCTATTATCTTAACCGAAGCAAGGCAAACCGTCAGCGGCTCGAAGAATCTATTGAGAACATCACCAACAAAAGCAACCTGCTAAGCAAAACACTTATTGAAAAATAACAATGGACCTACTTTGGGACAGGTTGGCATGGGAAGATTATCTTTACTGGATAGAAACTGACCGTAAGATTTTGAAAAAATTAAATGCCTTAATCAAAGAGTGCCAGCGGACACCTTACACTGGTACCGGAAAACCCGAAGAGTTGAAACAGAACCTATCTGGATTTTGGTCGCGAAGGATCAACGATGAACACCGTCTTGTTTACAAAGTTGAAGGCAATGTTTTGTATATTGTACAATGTCGGTACCACTACTGATAAACGGTGGGCAGATCCTTTTTTTCTTTTTTACACTTGCCATAACTGATCGAAAATGAGTGAGTATTTGGGAGTGAAGTGAACATTACTTTGAATGATGCTACTAACATGGGATTGCCGCACTCGCATTTCGATTCTGCAAACCATTGAATATCAATACGCTCGTTCGAAATAACATTTCATAGAGGATGAATGCATTAATTAATTTAAAGCTAATAATTTAATATACAGATATTTGGTTTGTGATTGCATCTTCTGGGTTGGAAGGGTTAATAAAAATACAGCATCATTTTACCTTTGTCGCGTGTTTCTTATCCAAAAAGCACAAAAACGGCACAACACCTAAAAAACAAGGGTCAGATATTTCTATCTAACCCTTTGATTATCAATTAGTCGGGGTGACAGGATTTGAACTTGCGACCCCTCGCCCCCCAGACGAGTACTCTAAACCAAGCTGAGCTACACCCCGAATTGATCGCGTTGTTGAACGCGGTTGCAAAAGTAATCGCCTTTTTCCTTTTTGCAAACATTTGTATCCATAAAATGGTTAACTTTGAAAAAACAATTAATAGTAAACAAATGGATTTCTTTAAGCCAATGAATATTGCTGAAAATCAGCCCGAAGTGAAAAAGCCGAAAGGTGAAGTCGAAAAGGTCAAATGCCTGATCATCGGTTCCGGACCAGCAGGATTTACTGCCGCAATTTATGCTGCACGTGCCAACCTCAATCCAGTGATGTACGAAGGTCTGCAACCGGGTGGACAATTGACAACAACTACCGAAGTTGAAAATTTTCCGGGCTATCCCAATGGGATTACTGGTCCTGAAATGATGGAAGACCTTAAAAAACAGGCCATAAGATTTGGGACGGATGTCCGTTGGGGCCTTGCCATAGCCGCCGATCTTTCAGGTCCGAAACACCTGATCACCATAGACGAAGAAAAAGTTATTGAAGCTGAAACAGTGATCATTGCCACGGGTGCGACCGCCCAATATCTGGGTATCCTCGATGAGCAGAAATATGCAGGTTCGGGTGTTTCGGCTTGTGCAACCTGCGACGGATTCTTTTACCGGAAAAAAGATGTCGCGGTTGTTGGGGGTGGGGATACTGCCCTTGAAGAAGCGATTTACCTTGCCGGTCTTTGCAGGAAGGTTTATATGATCGTAAGACGGAATGTTTTCAGGGGATCGAAAGTGATGCAGGAACGTGCAATGAAAACCCCCAATATTGAGATCTTATGGAAACACCAGACACAAGGGCTATTTGGAAAAGGGGTAGTTGAAGGGGTTGATCTGATCGTAAATAAAGGGGAAGCCAATGAAACTACAGCAAAGATCAAGGTTGATGGATTCTTTCTTGCCATCGGGCATAAACCAAATTCAGATATTTTCAAACAATACCTTGAGACTGATGAGGTTGGATACATCAAAACTCTGGGTGATACTTCCAAAACAAAAGTCCCGGGTGTTTTTGCCTGTGGCGATGTGATGGATCCGGTTTACAAACAAGCCATTACCGCTGCTGGTTCGGGATGCAAAGCGGCTATTGATGCGGAAAGATATTTGTCCGAAATTTAGAAAAAAATGCCTCCCAATCAGGAGGCATTTTTTTTGTGTTTATTCAAAAAGTAGATATTTTATTTAATCTACTGTTTGATAATGCTTTATTGTGAAACCTGTGCCAGTTTGGTACTTGCATACTTTCCGGCTTCGAGTTTTTTGCGTACTTCGGAGAAGGCCTTGATCGTATATTCGACATCCTCGATTGTATGGATCGCTGTCGGGATCAACCTAAGCAGCAACTGTCCTTTCGGGATGACAGGGTAAACAACGATCGAACAGAAAATATTGTAGTTTTCACGAAGGTCAAAAACAACATTGGTACCTTCAGGAACACTACCTGAAAGGTAAACAGGTGTAACTGGCGAATTGGTAACACCCAGATCGAAGTTCTCTGCTTTTAATCCTGATTGAAGTGCCCTTACGATAGTCCAGAGGTTTTCCCTTAACTGGGGTTGAGTCTTGATCAGTTCAAGACGTTTAATCAAACCCAGTACCATCGCCATTGGAAGCGATTTGGCAAAAATCTGGGAACGCATATTGTAACGGAGGTAGTCACAAACTTCTTCGCTGCTTGCAAGGAATGCACCAATTCCGGCCATTGATTTGGCAAAGGTCCCAAAGTACATGTCGATCTGGTCCTGAACGCCAAAATGCTCCCCAACTCCTGCACCGGTAGCACCCATTGTTCCAAAACCATGCGCATCGTCAACCAACAACCTGAAACTGAATTCATTTTTGAATGCAACGATCTCATCGAGTTTGCCAAGGTCGCCGGCCATACCGAATACACCTTCAGTAATCACAAGGATACCACCTTTGGTTTTGTCAGTCAAAGCGGTAGCATGTTCCAACTGTTTACGGAGGCTATCCATATCGTTGTGCTTGTAAACAAACCGTTTGCCCATGTGCAACCTGACACCATCGAGGATACAGGCGTGGGCTTCGGCATCATAAACGATCACATCATTGCGGCCACAAACTGCGTCAATAATTGAAATCATCCCCTGATAACCAAAATTGAGCAGATAAGAATCGGGTTTTGACTCAAAACTAGCAAGTTGCCTTTCAAGTTCTTCGTGCATACTGGTTTGACCCGACATCATCCTTGCTCCCATCGGATAACCAAGACCATACTGAGCAGCGGCCAAGGCATCGGCTTTTCTGACTTCCGGATGGTTGGCAAGTCCGCAATAGTTATTCAAACTCCAGTTAAGTACCTCCTTGCCCCTAAATTTCATTCTGGAACCGATCTCACCTTCCAGTTTTGGAAAAGAGAAATATCCATGAGCTTCTTTCTGGTACTGACCAAGGTTACCCTTGTCTGTTTTAAATTTTTCAAAAATATCCACGATGTTTTGATTTTATTTTTAGACCCTGCAAAAGTAAATTTTTTTTCATTGCCACAAATAAGTTAAGGATTTGATTTTTCGTGAGAAATATCATAAATGCGGAATTTAAACCCTTTGAAGAAAAAGCTGACCGATAAGCAACTATTCGGAAAGCTGACCGGTCTATATACTAATTGTGTCATAAACACATCATTTATACAATCTTGTTGTTTATTTCAAAAAAAAGTATTGTGATTTGTTGAAAAGTATATCTTTGCAAAATGATTCGAAAAGTGAAAAATATCCTTTGGATTGGCCTCTTTTTAGTGGCCGCGGCATGTGGTGATTATCAGAAGGTAGTCAAAAGCACTGACTATGAGTTTAAACTGAAAAAGGCCAAAGAGTATTATGAGGCTAAGGAATATACCCGTTCCTCGCAGCTTTACCAGGAATTGGTCAATATTTACCGGGGAACAAGCCGGGCCGACCAGATTTATTATTATCTGGCGAAGAGTTTCTATGGACAGCGCGATTATGTTTTGGCAAGCCACTACTTCAGGCAGATGTTGAAAGAGTTCCCACGCAGTGAATTCAATGAAGAAGCGCAATTTATGATTGGTTACTGCTATTTCCTCGATTCCCCAACTGCAAGGCTCGACCAGAAAACGACACAGGATGCAATCGATGCACTCCAATTGTTTATCAATATCTTCCCTGGAAGTAAAAGAGTTGCGGAAGCAAACAAGCTCATTGACGAACTTAGGGAGAAACTGGTTTACAAATCTTATTTATCAGGCAGGTTGTATTACGACCTTTCTGATTACCGCGCTGCAGTTATCTCCCTGACCAATAGTCTTAAAGAGTTCCCCGATTCAAAATACCGTGAAGAGCTGATGTATTATTTGCTCAAAGCCAAATACCTGTTGGGCGAAAACAGCATTGATGAGAAGAAACGCGAGAGGTTAAACAATGCCCTGGATGAATACTTTACATTTACGGATGAATTCCCGGAAAGTAAATACAGAAAAGAGGCTGACCGTTACTTTGCAAGTACAAAGAAACTGATGAACCTCAGCGATGAAGAAATAAATAAAATACAGAAATAATTATGGATTATAGAAAAACAAAGGCTGCAATGACCACTGTTCCAAGGGATTTGGATGAATTGGAAGCTTTCACCGGGAATATTTATGAGTCATTGATGGTTATTGCGAAACGTGCCAACCAGATAAATGCAGAGTTAAAAGAGGAACTGAACACCAAACTTCAGGAGTTTGCCTCTTTCAGCGATAACCTTGAAGAGGTATTCGAAAATCGTGAACAGATTGAAATTTCGCGTTATTACGAAAAAATGCCAAAACCAACCCTTATTGCTTATGAGGAGTTTAAAGAAGGGCAGATTTATTACCGCAATCCAGCAAAAGAGAAAAAATAACAGCGACCGGTCCGAAAAATAGTACTACAAAATATTTTTGGCGCAGATGCAACTGCAAGGGAAAAAAATTATTTTGGGGGTCACAGGAAGTATTGCAGCCTACAAGGCTGCATATCTTTTAAGGGGACTTATCAAACAAGGTGCTGAGGTGCAGGTTGTCATGACACCTTATGCCAAAGAATTTATTTCGCCTCTAACGCTCTCATCACTTTCCGGAAAGCCGGCTCTCAATTCTTTTTTTGTAGCCAGCGATGGCCAATGGAATAGTCATGTCGATTTGGGTTTGTGGGCCAACCTGATGGTTATCGCTCCGGCAACAGCTGCAACAATAGGGAAGATGGCCAATGGGATTTGTGATAATTTGTTGATTACTACATATCTATCGGCAAAGTGTCCTGTAATGGTGGCACCTGCAATGGATCTTGATATGTTTCAACACCCCTCTACAAAAAGGAACATCGAACTTTTGCGTTCTTATGGTAACCTGATTATTGAACCTGCTTCCGGGGAGCTGGCAAGTGGGCTTATTGGAAAAGGGCGGATGCAAGAACCAGACACCATCATTAGCAAGATCATTGATTTCTTTGCTGAAAAAAAAAAACTGCTGAATAGAACCTATCTTGTAACAGCAGGTCCCACTCACGAAAAAATTGATCCGGTACGTTATATCGGGAACTATTCATCGGGGAAGATGGGTTTTGCGATCGCAGAACATCTGGCCAATTTGGGTGCGAAAGTTATTTTGGTCACAGGTCCAGTCGCAATTCAATGCAGGAATTCCAATATCAACCGAATCGATGTAGTGTTAGCAGTTGAGATGCTGGAAAAATGTCTCAAACATTTTGAGGCTTGTAACGGGGCTATCATGGTAGCTGCAGTAGCCGATTTTGCTCCCATTATCACCGAAACCAAAAAGATCAAAAGGACTTCTGGCAATTACTTTATCGAATTGCGTCCCAATCCTGATATTGCTGCAAGTCTTGGAAAAATAAAGCTTGATAATCAGATACTTGTAGGATTTGCCCTCGAAACCGATGATGAAGAGCTAAATGCCATTGCAAAAATGGAAAAGAAAAACCTCGATTTTATCGTTTTAAATTCATTGCGCGACAGTGGGTCAGGTTTCCAATACGATACCAACAGGATCAAGATACTGGATAAAAATGGGATCGTTCAAGCTTTTGATTTAAAACAAAAATCGGAGGTAGCGGTTGATATTGTCAACAAATTGATCGAGATGGAAGGCGGGATTACTGAACGGTTTTAATTTTGTATCTTTCGGGGAAATATTATCACGTTATATGACAAAAATATTGATCTTAATTATCCTGATATATTGCTCTTTAGGGGTTTCAGGACAGGAGTTTAGGTGTAATGTCAGCGTATCGAGTTCAAGGATTGAGGGAACCTACAAACAGGTTTTCGAATCCATGCGTACGGATATTTATGAATTTATGAACAACCGTAAATGGTCTGATAACGTTTTTGCAAGTGATGAAAGGATTGAGTGTACAATCTTTATTCAGATTACAGAACAGATTTCGTCCGAAGAGTTTAAAGGAACAATGCAGGTACAACTTAACCGTCCTATTTTCAACTCCTCCTACAATTCCCCTGTACTGAACCTTAAAGACAATGACATTCAATTTAGGTATGTGGAATTTCAACCCATGGAGTTTGACGAGACTTCCAATTCCAATCCGCTTACGAATGTTTTGGCCTATTATGCCAATGTCATCCTGGGTTTCGACTATGATACATTTTCCCCTCTGGGTGGGTCGGTTTACTTTCAACGGGCACGCGACATTGTTAATCGTTCGCAAAACGCACGTGAAAAAGGGTGGCGTGCCTTTGAAGGAACTTTTAACCGTTTCTGGCTGATCGAAAACCTTACAAATAAAGCTTACGGATCCTTCAGGGAACTTATTTACCGGTACCATCGTTTGGGATTGGATGTGATGGCCGATAAGCCTGATATTGGGCGTTCTGAAATTGCGGATGCTTTGAAAAATATGCAACGTGTATATAGGGCAAAACCTGATACCTATGTTAATAGGATTTTTTTTGATGCTAAATCGGACGAAATTGTGAATATTTTCTCCAAAGGAAGTACCGATGAAAAAGGCAGGGTCATGACAGTGTTGACCGAGTGCGACCCCTCGAATTCGGGGAAGTACGAGAAAATAATGCAGCAAAAAGTATTTTAACGCAAAATTGGCCCGAATGTTAACACGTTTAAGAATACAGAACTATGCGTTGATCCGGGAATTGGATGTTGACCTTCATTCAGGTTTCTCAATCATAACAGGTGAAACAGGTGCAGGAAAATCAATCTTGTTGGGAGCATTGTCACTGATCCTGGGGCAGCGGGCCGATACCACCGTTTTAAAGGATAAATCACAAAAGTGTGTTGTTGAAGCAGTTTTCAGGGTTGACGGTTTAGGTCTTGAGGAATTATTCAAAGTAAATGACCTTGATTATGATCATTTTGCCATTTTCAGAAGGGAGATCAACCCTGCAGGGAAATCAAGGGCTTTTATCAATGATTCGCCTGTCATGCTGAAGACCATGCAGGATTTGGGTATCCATCTGATCGATATCCATTCCCAAAATCAAAACCTGGAATTGAACACTCAATTGTTCCAACTTATGGTTGTGGATATTTGTGCCAATACAAAGGGATTGCTTGCAACCTATAGGGAAACCTACAAAGAATTCAGGAATATTATCAATGAACTCAAGGAAGCCGAAGCCAAAGCCGAGAAATCGAAAGCAGACCTTGATTATTACCAGTTTCAGTTTGACCAGTTGCATAAAGCCTCCCTTCAGGAAAACGAACAAGAGCAACTTGAAAATGAGCTTGAGTTGTTGACCCATTCGGAAGAGATAAAGGCCGGCCTTACAAATGTAACTGAAATATTGAACGGAGAGAACATTTCGACTTTGATACAGCTAAAAACGACTGTTGGAGTGATCAGCAAAATGAACCATTTCCTGCCTGAAGCCAAAGGACTATCGCAACGGCTGGAAGTAATCTACCTTGATTTAAAGGATATTGCACAGGAAACAGAAACTATTGCCGAAAAAGTTGAATATGATCCCGAACGCATCAAAGTGATTAACGAACGTCTTGACCTTATTTATTCTTTACAGCAAAAGCACCATGTAAAAACTGTTGGGGAATTGATTGATATCCGCAATGTTCTTGAAGCTAAAATAATAGCTGTTTCTACGAACGAAGAGGAGATTTTGAGGTTGGGTCAGTTGCTGGAGAAAAAGAACGAAGAGGTCAATCATCTGGCATATCAATTGACTATTCAGCGCCAAAAGATTGTCAAGGAAATCGAATCCCGTGTCATCAGGCAACTTTTATTGTTGGGAATGCCCAATTCGAAATTCAAGGTGGAAATTTCCCCATTGGCAACTCCCGGAATAAATGGGGTCGATTTTGTGAGTTTCCTTTTTACGGCAAACAAAAACGGTATTTTGTGCGAAATATCAAAGGTCGCTTCAGGTGGAGAAATGTCGAGGGTGATGCTTGCTATTAAAGCTTTGATATCCAAATCTAAAGCCCTTCCTACAATAATTTTTGACGAAATTGATGCTGGTGTGTCTGGTGAGATCGCTGAGAGGATGGGGATTATTCTCAAGGAGATTTCTTCGGATATGCAGGTGATTAATATTACACACCTTCCCCAAGTTGCGGCAAAAGGTGACCACCATTACCTTGTTTATAAACAGGATTCGGAAAATGAAACAATTACAAGGTTAAAGCTGTTATCAAAACAGGAAAGGATTGAAGAACTGGCAAAAATGCTGAGCGGTGAAAATATTACGGCTGCAGCAATACTGAATGCCGAAGAACTATTAAAAAGTTAAATTAAAAAAACAGATGGCTTATAATTTGTTAAAGGGTAAAAGGGGAATTATTTTCGGGGCGTTGAATGAAAATTCGATAGCGTGGAAAGTGGCTGAAAGGGCTCATGAGGAAGGGGCTACCTTCACATTGACCAATGTCCCGTTTGCGATCCGGTTGGGCGACACACAAACACTTGCAGACAAATGCAATACTGTGGTGATTCCTGCCGATGCCTCTAATGTTGACGACCTTGAAATATTGATTGTCAAATCGATGGAACTTCTTGGCGGGAAACTTGATTTTATTTTACACTCGATTGGTATGTCGCCGAATGTGCGGAAAATGAGGCATTACAGCGACCTCGACTACGATTTTCTCTCCAAAACATTGGATGTTTCTGCAATTTCTTTCCATAAGGTATTGCAAACCGCGAGAAAATTGGATGCGATCAATGAATGGGGGTCGGTTCTTGCTTTATCCTATGTTGCTGCGCAGCGCACCTTTTATGGATACAATGATATGGCAGATGCCAAATCATTGCTTGAGTCGATTGCACGGAGTTTTGGATATATTTATGGCCGTGAACGCCATGTAAGGATCAACACCATTTCCCAGTCCCCAACACCGACAACAGCAGGAAACGGGATAAAGATGTTTGGCAACCTGCTCGATTTTTCTGAGAGGATGTCCCCACTTGGAAATGCAACTGCTGATGAATGTGCCGATTACTGTATCACATTGTTCTCTGATCTGACGAAAAAAGTGACCATGCAAAACCTTTTCCATGACGGCGGTTTTTCATCTATGGGAATGAGTTTAAGTGCAATGGAACAATACAACAGGGGTTGCGATGAATTGGAACCGGATCACAAATTTGACTAGTACAAATTAAATTTATTATAACCATTACCAGGATGCTGTTTCAAGATTCGATTCAGATCCTGGTATTGATATTTTTCAAAATATGGGGAGTTCCTGTTGAATTTTCACATACGTTAATTTAAATAATCTCTATTATGAAAATTACTAATAGAATTATCGTTTTAATCATTTCATTATCAATTATTTATTCCTGCACCACATCGGCATATATAACCGATCCGGAAAGTGCGCGCCGACAAAAGGAGATGATGAGCAACCGCACAGGGACGAACATCCTTGAAGGTTGTTTATTGGTCGTTTCAACTGTTGTTGCGATGTTTACCGGTGTAGTCATCTATCCAAGGCCACAGGAACAGTCCTTCAGAAAAATGGTGATTCTAAGTGAATCGAAGGATACCTTATTTATCAATATGGTGACCAATTTTCAATGGAAAGAATCGGGTTATGCCGATATTCGCGATATTGTGATGCCACCCTTCAAAAAAGCAAAAATAATTGTTCCGATGGGTGCCGATTACAATGTCTATTTCCGGAACAACTATTTTGCCCCTGATGATGAAAAGATAGAGATAAACACTTCCAATAAAAGGCGGTTAAAGTTGAAGCCATTGGTGATCAAACAGGATACAACCATAATCAAGCAGGAATTGATCAATAAATAACAGCGGCGAAGTAATTTTTTTTGTATTTCAGTAATTGAGGTAAATTTGAATTTTTAGTTCACTTCGAAAAGATAAAAACAAAAAATGCCACTAAGACTCTAAGACACTAAGATTTCACAAAGATTTATATATCAATACTATATACTTAGTGAAGCCTTAGTGTCTTTGTGTCTTTGTGGCAGAAGAGGGCTTTTCGAGTTGATTCAATGTTGATATTTTATCATAAAACCAATCTTTTTTATTGCCATTTTAAAACGAAAATTCCATTTCTCATTTATCATGACTAAAACTACAATTTTTAAAACGATCCTGCTCATTTTCTTGTTTACTGTTGTGAAAGCAGTTTCGCCCGAAAACGCCGTTCTGGCAATTACTAATGACCCGCCCTTGTTGCATGAAAAGGAGACGATCCAAAAGAAAACCCAAACGCCTAAGGAAGAATATGTAAGATTATTTCCCAATGATGGCAATTGTGTTTACCCGGGCAAAGGCCTTTTGCGCAAATGGCCGGAAGGTGGTCCGCATGAACTTTGGCGGCTTAAGATCGGTGAGGGAAAGGCTGCTGTTATTGAGTCAAGCGGAAAAGCCTTTACCGCGTACCAGGCCGATGGAAAGCAGTGGGCACTCTGTCTTGATCCTGCAACCGGCAACATTATCTGGAAGAAGATGCTGATTGCCGTCGAAAACCATCATGTCGTAAATGGCACGGTTTCGACTCCGATTGTAGATGGTGACCGGGTTTACTTCTTTCCCTACGACAGCGACAAAGGCAACTATTGGTATCCGCAATGCCCGATTTTCTGCCTAAAGATAAGCGATGGTGCAACAATCTGGGAGGAACACGAGCAATTCAATGCATCGGAGGGTGGGCTACCGCTTATCCTTGGGAATGTATTGTATATTGGTTCCAGTGGAAAGGCAAGTGTTCTCGAAGCTGTTGACAAGCTTACCGGAAAGATGCTATGGAAGATTGGTGACGACAGCGGGGAAAATTATTGCTACCAGACGGGAAGTTCGCTCAGCTATGCTGAGTTCGGTGGAGTGCCTCAGATCATATGTTGCATTTACAAGGATGATTATATCGGGGTTAATGCCACGACAGGGGAGATTCTCTGGCATTGGAGCTTTCCAACGGCTCCTCCTGCTTCTGGTCCGGTACCTACGCCGGTGGTGCTGGGCAACTGGATGTTTGTCTCGGCCTTTCAGGGGAGCTCCTCTTGGGGAGCTTTACTCGAGTTCAGTATGAAGAATGGAAAATTATCGCCAGATACAATTTACATTAGTGATAAGTTGATGTGCAACGGTTTTCATACACCATCGGTAACGAAGGGAGCTGTATATGGCTTCGGAAGGGGGAATAGTGGCGATGCACTTCAATGCTTGGATCTCCTGAGTGGAAAACTCTTGTGGCAGCAGGAAAATCTGGAGTGGAGCCGCAACGGGAACATGATTGTTGCCGATGGATTGATTTTTGCCTTGACAAAGCGTGACGAACTTGTTTTGATTGAAGCGGGCAAAAACGGATACCTGGAGTTAGGACGGGTCAACCCTGGAATAAAACTGGGTATTCAACAACAACCCACCATCTTTAACGGTCGCCTCTATTTAAAGGGCAATGACACAATCGTTTGTTATCAGGTCGAATAATTCACACGTCTGTCCAAAAACTCTGTGTGACTCTGTGAATCCTCTGTGTCTCTCTGTGTAACTATTTGTACCACTGATTATCACAGAGAAGACGCAGAGTTTCGAGAAGATAGAAAAGATTTTTTGAGATTTTTTGAACACCCTAAACCGTTGCCGCGATGTTTACCGGTGTGGTCATTTTTAAAGCTAAGGGAACAGTCTTTAAGAAAAATGGTAATCACAATTGATCAATTTTATAGTGAAATCCTGAAATAGGGAAATAACAGAATGTTAAACTACAGATATCAGTTAGAGCAGTATAACGGGCCTGCAACCCGGTTTCTATGCCCAAAATGCAAGGATACCAGAAAGACATTCGTACAATACATTGATAAAGAAACTGGTAAACATGTTAATCCATTGGTTGGGTGCTGCAATCGCGAATCGAAATGCGGTTATCATTATCCCCCCAGGGAATATTTCAAAGATCAAAATATTGAAGAAAACCTTTTCCTGCACAATTATCCAATAGCGTCACCCGAACCCAAAACTCCCTCTTTCATCCCGAAAGATTTGATGAAGAAAAGTTTATTAAATTTTGATCAAAACAACTTTATTAAATTCCTGATCAAATTGTTTGGAATTCAGATTATTAATGGTTTGATTGAGAAATATTGCATTGGCACATCAAACCATTGGCATGGGGCAACCATATTCTGGCAAATTGATATAGAGGGAAAGATCAGGACCGGAAAAATAATGCTTTACAACGCCGTAACCGGTAAAAGGTTAAAGGATACCCACAACAATATCCATTGGGCACACAATACCAACGGGAAAACGGACTTCGAGCTTCAGCAGTGTTTATTTGGTGAACATCTTTTGCATGGTAACTTCAAGCCGATAGCAATCGTAGAGAGTGAAAAAACCGCCATTATTGCCAATATTTACATGCCACAGTTTATCTGGTTGGCAACAGGTGGGCTTTCAAATCTAACAGGTGAAAAGTGTATCAACCTCAAGGGTCGGTCTGTAACCCTGTTCCCAGATTTGAACGGTTTTGAAAAATGGAACCTGAAACGGAAAGAATTATCTCACAAAATACCCGGTACATGCTTTAAGATATCCAAACTTCTGGAAAAGAACGCAACAGAGAAGGAAAGGGAGGAAGGTTGTGACATTGCAGACTATCTGTTGAAATTGGATCCGAAATCGTTTTGAAATACACTCATTCCGCCTTTTTTATGTTTAAGAAGTACTCCTGATATAGGTTAACGTATCTTAGATAGGTAGTTAAGGCATTGTATGTTTTCCTGATTTTAATTCTTGTTTTGACCTTTTCAGCAGTAATTAAATCGATATCAGTGGCCAATTCAGCATCCTTGTAAAATATGTTGCGTTTAAAGAAAGGGATTTCTCTTTCATTGGGTATTTTTTCAATACAATTTAGGATCTTGGGAAATCCTAGAATCCTACTCTGGAACAGGTTTGAGATGTTTAATATTTCTCCTTTATCGTTCCGTTTTCGAACGCTTTCTGTTAAAATCCCTTTTAAGGCTTCCCTGTAAAGCACCCTGTCCTCAAAACCCATTATCATATATTTGGTGGGAATGCTAAACCAAAACTCCAAAAGATCCTTATCCAAAAGCGGATATCGGTACTCAAATCCATACTTTTCACCATAGATTAGCCATGAATCGATTCGGTCTGGAATATGGTAAAAGCCAATCAGATTATACATCAGTTGTTTATAACCAAAAAAACTGAAAACAGTTTCCCTTTTATGGAGAAGGATATTTTTCAGGTTTCGAATGATAAAACCATTTTTGAAATAGCGCAGGTGGGACCATCTGAATGGACCATAAGAATGTAAAAGGCCAAATGGAACAATTGCAGGCAATACCTCCACACGGAACAGTAGGATTGACGATTTTACACCGATTTTCAAAATGAATTCTGCCAACGAAATCCACTTTAACCTATAAAAAAGATGCCCAAAAATGCCACGCTTCCCTGATGATACAAATTCATCCCCTCCCCAACCACTAAAAAGAACCTTAACTTGATCTTTTTCGGCCATTTTCATAGTAGGGTGTTCCAAAAATTGTGTTTCAAAATCTGGGAGGGTATAGTTACATAGCAGTTCGGCACTATCATTGTCACGAACGAATCTAACACTTATTCCCCTCTCTTCGGCGAAATTGGTGATGTACTTTTTTTCATCTTCACCTTTAATCAGATGACCTTTGAATTCTGCAGGTGACCAAGAATACCCAATGACTCTTTGTTTATCATTCAGGTAATCGTCAAGAATACATCCTATTCCTGTTGAATCCAACCCACCACTAATATGTACGCCAATTTTGCCATCCGTAATCCGTGATTTTGTTGCTTCTATTATTTTGGCCCTCAATATAGAAACTGTATCTTCAAATGAAAGGGAATGATTGGTTTTAATTCGTTCCGGCCTCCAATATTTATACGACCTGCTTTTCGAATTTGAAAAAGAAATGCAATGGCCGGGGGTAAGTTTTTCAATTTGATCAAAGACAGTCAGTGAGTAGCTGCCCCAGAGACAGAAAATCCTTTTAATGACAGTTTGTTCGGATAACCTTAGCTGAAATAAACCTGATTTCGCCAAACCAAACTCATGGGTAGCAAAAATCAATTGTTTCCCATTAAAATGATAAGCCAATGATCTTCCACCAATGTGATCCCTAAAAAGATGCACTTTTCGTTGTTCTTCATCTATGATCACAACGGCAAAATCACCATTTAAATAATTTCCACACTCAAATCCCTTATCAAGATAGACACTTAAAAATGTTTCCGCCACTGTATTAAAGCGGTATTCTTCCTTCAACTTATGCATATTGTAAAGACGAATATCTGCAATAATTGTCAATTGCCTGAACCTATAAATCTCTACAGTTGGTTTGAGCATTGGATTCCAACAGCATCCAACCGAGAAAAAACCTCCTGAAATAATGCTGTCTTTAAATCCTTTGTTCCTCATGGCATTAGAGAGGCAGTCAATGGAGCATCTCTCAACCGGACGACTGTCAAAATTGACAATGCCAAAAATAAAACCCATTTTGTCGAACTTTTATGACATTATTGAACTTTCAGGCACCTAATAAAAAGAAATCACTGGAACATGATCCAGTGATTTCTTTTTGATCCAAATATTTAGGAAAAGCTAGTTCCATTCTCCACTAAACCAAGATCTTTCTGTGTCCTGTTCAAATCCAAATCTACAATCTCTGGCTTTTTCCACTCTTTTTTTGTTGTTGATTCTTCGTACATCGTTTGTAATTTTTAAGTTGATAAAAAGGTTGTTATGGCAACTTCAAACTATTGTTACCTAATTGATTCTATTTTTATTTCAGAAAAATCTTCGAATGAATGACCTATCTTAAAGCCCAGTTCTGCCAAGCAATAAGCCGGAAAGTAGCTGTCCATGAAATACAGCATATTTATTTCAACAGCGTTGCTTCCATCACAGCATTTTACTTTTAGCATATCTCCTAATGCGACCATTGTGCCTGCAGTGTCGTTGTCCTCATTAATCACAACACGAGCATCAAGAATCTTCACCTCCTGACCTTTGTAAAAAGTAAGTGCACCCTTGTTCCAGGGATTGCAAGCTTTTACCAAGGAGCAAATTTCTTGTGCCTTCATACTGTTCCAATGGACCAGCACATCCTCCATTTTTGGTTTTGAATGGTAGGATGGAACGCCCCCTTTGCTTTGGATTTCAAGCACAGGAAGCTTTTGCAGCATAAGACTCAGTAGGAAAAAGACTCCTTCTATACAAATATTTCCGAAAAGCTGCTCGACATATTTGTAGTTAAAATAATCTTGGTTGTCGATTTCCTTGTGCCAAACAATTGAGCCATCGTCAAACTTTGAAGTTAGTCGGTGAATAGACAAGCCTAATTTCGGGATTCCTTGTTTCAACTGCCAAAAAACAGGTGTAGGCCCCTTAAATTCAGGCAGCAATCCAAAGTGGACATTGAAGAGTTGGGAACCATATCTTTTCAGTACATCTTCTCGTATCAGTTTCGAATAGCCCAAAACAAAGCAGGCATCTAATTTTGAATCAGTTATCCATTTGTAAAGATTGTGGCTATGGTCATCCTCCTGTACCATCGAAAACTTTGAAATCTTTATGTAGTGTTCCACTTTTTGGTTGATATAGGCATCAGGTGAACGTGAAAAGAACAGGTACACTTGTTGTTGTTGGGCAACAAGCGCACCTGCCAATGGGATAAATAAGTCAGAGTTGGATATAATCCCAATCTTCATAAGACTAATTGGTTCAACATAAAATACTAATCACGTGTTGGAAATATTCCCGCGGTACAAATAATAAAGTTGATTGCTTTCGAAAGCATCATGTTGTTATGGGGTTGTCCACCACCAATAAATGGATGTATAACGCTATCATCCAATACTTTTTTTGTACCTGCCGAAACATTGCTTACATAACCAAGGCCTGTTTGTCCTTCAACAACAACAGGTCCAAGATAGGTAGCTGGAGTAGGAACGGCAACTGATGCAGTTGTTGACATGCTTGCTTTGATAAGATGGGTGTGGACTGGTGTTTCTGGAACGACCAATCCTGCGGTTTCTGTCCCTCCTTTAGCTCCTATTGGTTTTGGGGTAAGTCCAGGACCTGTTCCCAGGCCAATTGGCAGCCGGCCCCTTAAATCCGGAACGGCAAAAGTTGTCGATCCATTGCCACCATATGTTGTACCAATCAAAGCATAAAGTGCATTGTATTGAGCAATGTCAAGAACACTCCCATCGCAAAAAAGCCAGTTCACAGGTGCGAAAGAACCTGCAAATATTTTTATTTCACCTAAAAATGGATCCATATTTTACTTTATTAAAGGTTTTTAAAAGCAATTGTTACGGCCTTGAAGGCCAATTTCCGTTAAGCGCTATGCAATAGTTGATTACTAAAAATGGTTGCATGTTTGCATGGGCTATATTTCCACCTGCGCTATCCAACATGGTGGGAGCCAAGGTCGTTTTATTATTTGTATCCGTACTAAAAAGCTTTGCCGTTACGGTTGCATCGGATGATGTTGGAATGGCAATTCTGTTGGTCGGAATACCTGCAGCGCCAGGTAGGTTGGCAACCTCAAATTCGTGTGTGTGGGCAGGAATGTTGTTTGTTGTGAGGGCAACAGTTTCTGCTCCAGCCTTGGTACCCATTTTATAGTTCGGATTTGCATTGTTTGCTCCAACAATGCACCTGCCCCTTAAGTCGGGAAGAGCAAAATTTGTCGTTCCGTTCCCGCCATAAGTTGTCCCTATCAAGGCATAAAGTGCCTGATATTGGGGTATTTGAAGTACTGTCCCATCACACAGATGCCAGCCGGTAGGCACAAAGCCGAAAGCAAAGGGGCGAATTTCTCCTATATAATTATCCATAGTATTGTAGTTTTACTTGATTGTTAAGGTCTTTCCGGATATTCCCCTTCCGCACAAATGCAGTAGTATAGAGTGGTAAAAGGAGATCTGTTCTCGTGAGCTGCTACGGTTGTTGCTCCAACAACGGAAACGGAATCATTCTTTAAGAGTACTGCATTAGTTAGAGGATCAACATATCCATTTAAAGCTGTTTTGACTCCTGCACTATTTTTGGCAGCCATATTGCCCAAAAAGGAGGATCCCGGAACAGGTGCATTTGAAAAATTGGCCTCTGGCAATCCAACATAACCATTCACATTGTGGTCGTGGGTAGGCATGTTCGAATTTGTAAGGATTACAGATTCTGCACCAATTGCAGCCCCGTTATCGAGCCGGGGTGTCAGACCCTGACCCGGTCCGACTCCAATTACAGCATAAGATCTCAAATCCGGCACTTTGAAATTAACTTGATCTCCACCATACTTTGAGCCAATAATGGAGTAAAGGGCCTGGTATTGCTGGATACTTCGCAATTGACCATCACAGGGAATCCATTCCGGGGGATTGTACCCAAAAGCGAATGCCCGAATTTCACCGATAAGTCCATCCATGTTTTAAGAATTTAAAAGGTTAATATTGTAACAAAGTTCAAAAAAATATTTGTAAAAAGAATATATTTTTATCTAAATTTTATTCCAAAAATCTAATCAATATAGTCTTTACCGGAACTTACGAAATTTTGTTTCGGAGAAAACAAAGAATTTTAAATAATTATTATAATAAGGTGAAATCAATTTTTTCTTCAAAGAACATTTGAGAAGTTTTCAGTTATAAAGCTTGTGTATTTTTGGCGTGGATATACTTTTTGTAACAGTTCCAATTCAAAAAAATGGTTTGGTTAAAATGATGAATGTGGAGATAAAAAAAGGTTGCCAACTTTCGTTAACAACCTCATTATCAGCGGAGAGAGTGGGATTCGAACCCACGGTACCCTTTTGGAGTACACACACTTTCCAGGCGTGCTAAATCTGTGTTTAAATAACTATATATTAATACATTAACTACTATGAAAGATGGCTTTCGCGAGTCTTTCGCGAGTAGTGATTTACGATACTTTAAGCTCTTTAAATTTGAATTGAAGGACAATAAATGGAATAAAAAAACCCCGACTTTCACCGGGGTTTTCGCATTCACTAACTAAACATCTAACCAAACAACTAAAACTACAATTTATCCCTTATCGAAAACTGTCCGCCCAGTTTTGACTTGTCGGGCACGAACCAAGTAAGAAGTTTGTAAAGGTTACCGATAACGGAAACGCTCCTTGACGTGGGTATCTTTAAAGCCAGGAACTCATAAATTACAAGGAGTATGCCCGAAACGGCTTGCCAAAAATTCCCGTCCACCCAATTTACCGGCCCTGTGGCACCTGCTGACGGAAGTGCCGGTTCATCTACGGCATAAATTACATCTGCTTGGACATTGCGGTCAGATGCCATGACGATCCCGGAAGGTGGCGCCAGTGCCTTTTCCATTGGGGGCGGGCCAAAGGCCAAAATCAAAATACCTATAAGAGCAAAAACGGACAATAAGTTTTTCATGCCAAATGTTTTAATGAATAAATTTGAACTGTGCCACAAATGTCGGGAACGAAAGCCGTGGACTAAAGGACACTTTCCTAAACTTCGTTCCGCTGGAAATGCGGCGTATCGATAAAACCGGACCAGTTGCCGCCCCATTTGTTGAGCGGGTTTTGTTTTTCCCACCAGTCGCCCAACGGTTGGATGTCCGCTTTGTTGTAGGTCAGCTCCAATGACCCGGAAGCAGACTTCTTGAAAAAATTCAGGTCAATGGCCAACCGGTCCTGGTGGGTACTGTGCCGCAGCTTTGATTTGCCACTTTTAAAATGGATGTCCTGCTGCTCCTGTGTGCGGAACAGTTCGCCGCCGGTCACTGTCAGGCCAAACTTTTCTGCCTGAAGGACCAGCCTTGCTGCATCCTTGAGGAACGATGCCTGTTGTTCAATTTTTGTCATAACCACTTATTTTTCAGTTATTTTTTCAACTTTGTCCTTAATATCCCGGATCTCCAAGTCCATCCATTTGCAGCGTTCGCCCATTTGTGACCGGTAAAGCTCACAGACCGTTTTCTGTTTTTCGTCCCGCTGGCTGATCATTTCGATTGCCACTTTCCATTCCATCACGGCATCGGTGATCGCCTTTGCCAGTTCCCTGTTCGTTTTTATCTGCGATTGGATCAGCCAGCCCAGGGCCGAGATCAACGATGCCACGATGATTGACGCTATCGTTTCGCCAAATGGTGTCAAGTTCATGTTCCTTATTTATTTTTATTGTTCACAAAATGGCAAGATCTTGCTAAGCAGTGCAGGCTCGAACTTTTCCTCCCTGTCCGCCTCCTCCAAAAGGGCTAAAGGAATGGGTTTTGCCAGGAACTCGACCGGCTGGTCAAGCGCAAGATTGGCCTCCTCCCTCAGTTTTTCGGCAGCTTCGATGGCCTTAGCATGGATGCTTTGCGCTTTTTTCAACTGGGGCATGAAAAGGTCGATGTCCACCTCTTTTTTTCCATCTTTCTCCACCGTGCAGTTTTCCCTGATCAGCTCCACCTGCTTTTCATATTCCTGGATCCCTTTTGCCGGTTTCTGCCTTTCGCCGAACTGCTCGGCTTTTGTCTTGGCCTCAAGGATGGCGCTGCCCAAAGCGCACCTGAAGGCAAAATTCCCCCTAGCTACCAGGCTGGACATCGCATTGCTAAAATGCAGGCACTGTCTCAATGTTACCTTCATGCCTTGCCCCCTTCCTCTATGGCGATCTGCGACAGTACGCCCTCTATTTCGGTGATCAGGTTGATGTACTCGGCCAATCCCCTTGGGCCATTGGCATTTGTGGATTTCTGTTTGTTTTCCACGATGAAGGTCACCGTCAAATACATGGGCTGTTCCCCTTCCACCCCAGGTATCGTTGCCCCCGCGCTAAGGGAAAAGGGTGCTTTCCCCAGGATGCGCTCATACGAGATGTTTACGTCCACCCCTTGCACCTTTACCAC
>CAIYPA010000210.1 GCA_903927965.1 uncultured Bacteroidia bacterium
ATTGCTGCAGCCCTTGCCGGCAAACATGTCTCCTGCGAAAAAGCACTTTCGGTAAGCTATTCCTATTCAAAAGCTTTGATCGAAGCTGTGAAAATGAAAGGTGTTGCCAACAGACTCGACAGTGAGTTCCGGTCGCTTGAACCTTTCTGGAGGACCATTGAGATCGTCCACAATGGGGTGATTGGAAAACTTGTCAATGTAAAAGTGGGTGTCCCTGCCGAATTGTCTGGCAGTGCACTGGGGCCACAACCTGAGATGGCAATCCCCAAAGAACTGAATTATGATATGTGGCTGGGGCCGGCATTTCCTGCGCCCTACAATGTAAACCGTGTTCACGATCCGCACACGATCGATACCCGTCCGGGATGGTTGCGCAACGAGGATTACAGCAACGGCATGATTACCAATTGGGGAGCCCACCTTTGCGACATTGCCTTGTGGGGGATGAAAAAAGAAGTTGAACTGCCGGTAAGTGTTTCCGGTACTGGGAGTTTCTCTAAAGGTCTCTGGAACAGTATTGAATCGTTCAACCTGAATTACAAATATGCCGACGGTCTGACCATGAACTATGTGATCGATCAGCCTTACGTGAGATTTGAAGGTGACAAGGGATGGATTAAGGTTACCTATCCTGATAAGATGGAAGCAAGCGACCCCTCCATCCTCAATTATAAACCCGGTTCCAATGACGTTAGCTACAAGGATACCCTGACAGATAAGGCAGATTTCCTACATGCCATCGAAACTGGAAAGAAGGCATTTGAACCCCTTGAAGTGGGCCACAATGTCTATTTTACGACACTCATGGGTTTGATCGCCATCAAACAAGGGGTAGAATTGAACTGGGACAAGAGTACCATGAAGTTCACAGGCAATTCAGCTGCCAATGCCATGCTGAACCGTCCTTTCCGCGAAAAATGGCTCGACAGGAACGTGATCGATTGGATGAACAAATTCCAGGAAGTTCCCTTAAAATAAATGATTAAGTTTGAAAAATTTTCAAACTGTAAAATTTAGAACATGAATAAAGCATTTGAGGTTAAGAATCCCAACTTTGATTTGAGCCCCATGACGGGAATGTCGAAAGACCATTACATCGAAATGGCCAAATATTTATTGGAGAGGGCATTCAAGTATGTCGATTCTATTGAAACACCGATCTCATTTCCCGTTGTTCCTGGTAAAACTTATCCTCAACCAAACTCGCCAGACTGGCGTTACAAATCAGCTGGTTTTGAAGCGCTCGAAAGGACATTTACATTGGCAGGTCCACTGATCCATCTCGATCCGGAAACGACAATCAACAACATCAACCTTCGGGATTACTATTGTTTGCAAATTTACAATGCCTTGACACCTGGTCATTCCAATTCCATTCCGCTTCCTGAAGAATTGCCCGACTCCAACTATCAGTTTACCTGCGAGTTTGGGGGATTGTTTAAAACTTTATTGCTTTTGCCCGATTCGCTTTGGTTCCACTTTACCGAGGAGCAGAAGGATGCGATGGTCATCACAATTTCAAAATGGGCACATCACAGGACAACCCAAAACAACTGGCGGATTTTTAATGTTGTGACGCTCTCCTTTCTTAAAAAGTATGGTTATGAGATCGATGATGATCTTTTGAAAAGTCACCTGTTATGGGTGGTATCCTACCAATCGGGCAACGGCTGGTATCTCGAACAAACATATAATTACTATTCAATCAGTCTGTTTATCGTTTATACGACAATATGGAACCGGACTTTTGGTGATGAGTATTATCCGGAAATCGCAGAAATCATTGAAAAGTCGGCCCAGAAATTAATGGAATCGCTTCCTGGTTTCTTCGGCCGTGATGGGTATATCAACATGTGGTCGCGAAGTATCTGTTACAGGACCTGGGTATCTGGGGCTTTCCCGGTTGCCTTTATGTTGAAGGATGATTCGTTGCTTGATGCCGGATGGGCAAGGCGGCTTTGTTCGGGTTCGTTGCTGCAATTTGTGACAAGGGAAGAGTTTTTCGACAACGACATTCCCAGCCTAGGTTTTTACGGACAAAAAGAATACATGGTGCAAAATTACAGTTGTGCAGGCAGCCCATTCCTGATGTTCCTGCCTTTTATATGTCTTTCATTGCCTGATGATTCACCATTTTGGACGGCCAAAGAAAACGATGGGATGTGGGAAACATTGGGCGACAAATCGAACAAGATTGTTCTTGAGAACCCGGGCCTTGTTTTGGTCAATCATGGGAAAACCGGCACTTCCGAAATCATTCCCGGAAAGGTCTATTACGACGATCCAAATTATTCAAAACTGGTCTATAACACCCATTTCCCTTGGGAAGACCATAACCCTCAGGGTGGAACCTCAATGGAATACAGTTTTCGCAGCCAGGATCCAAGGGATGTGAGAGGCGATGATGTCAATTTTTACCTGACCGGAAAGGCTGTAGAAAACGATTCTGAAAAGAACAGTTCTTATACCACGTCACAAAGTATGCTTTACAATGGCGTGGCGAAGGATGTGATTTACCGGCAGGCGATTATGCGCAAACCGCCAAACAATGGGGTAGGTTATATCATTGATCTGGCTGAAATTACAATTCCAGGTGGGGTCATCCGGGTTGACCGAACCCGCCTGGCTTTTGAGCATGAATTGACCCTTGGCCATTTTGGGTTGCCCCATTTGAATGGCGAAAAGGCAGTTGTCAAACAGTTTGAGGTTGGCGACAAGAAAATGATCACAGCATCAATTCCCGAACGGCAGGTTGCGTTGATCACCTACAATGGATGGGACAAACTGGAGTGTTTGGTCCACGAAAACCGGAATGCTGAAGCCAATGAAAGTACTGTCATCTATGCCTGGAAGAAAAGGATGACAAAGAATCCCCCTATGGAATTGATGATCACAGTGATGCTCCACAAAATGGACAATAGCGAATGGACGGAAGAAGAGTTATCCCCCATCAGGGAGATCCGGATCATGGATATTACGCCAAACTATTCGACGTTGGGTGCCTCAATTACACTTACCGATGGCGAAACGTATGAAATTGATTTTAAGGATATTGATGGAAAAAGGACTTGTTAATTTTACATTGCCTTTTAATTGAAAAACTGCTGCTTGTCCCTTTCGGTCAAATTTTTTTTACCACTAAAAGGACAACAAATTATTTTTGAAAGAATCCCCCTTTCGTAAAAGGGGGGTAGGGGGGATTTCAATGCAATTACTTAAATTACAAGGCATTACAAAAGTATTTGAATCACATTTAATTTTGAACTTGTATGAAAGGGATAAGCAGTCTTAAAATTATTCTAAAATAACAGATGAAAACATTTACTTCGAGGGAAAGAGTAAAAGCAGCCATGAACCTGCAGCATCCTGACCGGGTTCCGCTGATGTGCCAGTTTAGTATCGGCAGCATGATGAACCAATTAAAACCCAATCCGGTCGAATTCTGGTACGACAAATATGTCTTTGCCGATGGACTGATCAGATTGTGTGAAAGGTTCCGGTTCGATGGAATACTGGTCAGTTTACATGGACACTCGGATAAATGGAAAAAGGATCTGTTGGATTCTAAATGTCTGGAGGAAGGAAATTACAGGTTGACCTATCGCAATAGGACTGAGATCCATTCGTGGACCGATTTGCCATTGGTAACCTATTCACAACCCAAAATTTTGCCAGCTATTGAAGATATTGATATTGAGAAAGATATACCATCCGTTATCAATTACATCCCGGTATCGCAAAATCTCTATTTCGATCTTGATCCCGAAGCAATGTTCGACATATTCGATATCATTTATGAAAGGGTAGGTGAGTCTGTTTCAATACATGGCGAGATCACCTCCCCATTCGATTATTTCCTTGACTTGGTGGGTTACGAAAATGGCCTGGTTGCTTTGATCATGGAACCCGACAAATGCAAGGCCATCCTTGATAAATTTGCAGATGGCATC
>CAIYPA010000211.1 GCA_903927965.1 uncultured Bacteroidia bacterium
CGGGGCAAGGGGATTTTCGGTTTTGACTTTTTTCCATTTGACAAGGGTGTGGAAACATACTGCTAAAATGAACCATACCAGGTAGTTTAGAAGTGGGACAGAATCATGTTTCCAGTGCCACATATCGAAAAATGGGGCAATCTGCTCCAAAACAAGATCGTACAAAAGAATAAGCAATGAGGAAGAAAGGATTTTAAGGCTGTTCGGAAGTTTGAACCGTTCCATAATGGAAGCACTGCAATAAACAAGCATCACCCAGTAAATACCAATCATTGCAGGGGTAGCAAACAACTTAAATCCCAATCCTTCGCCAAAACTCAAATTTCCAAATATTTCGGTGGAACTTATACGGGTAACTTCGACCAAAAAACTAAGCAAGAAAATCAGAAAAAATACAAACCGGGTATTGGCACTGTTCAACGATTTATGGAACAGCAATATGGCGATGAAACTGATCAATAGCGCAATAGGGATCAAAAGAATAAAGAATTTCTCTGTCTGAGGTAGTTGCAAACCGGCAACCCCAACTGCATAAATCAGGACGAAAAACAAAATTGTTTTCCATCTTTGCCGCTCCAAATATCTCCGCATGATCTCCATTCCCGGTCTGTTGTTCTTTAAACGGTTAAAATTAGAATAAATTAAATCCGGAACAATAAATGAACTCAATTATTTGAGGCTTATCGGATGTTCAATATCGTTTTCCATGTGTTCGGGAAGCCTCCAGACCTGAGTGCCCATTTTATTGGTAAAATATAGCTGCGAACCGGAGATTTTATCGGCATCCCCATCTGCCCAGAAAGCATAGAACTCGTCATTGGCATTCAATGGACGGCGGGCATAGGAATGGTTATATTTGCTGTTCCGGGTAATATCTTTCACCTTATTCCATGTTTGCCCTTCATCCTGACTTTGCCACAATGCCATCTCGCCACCTGTCCCCCATTTTTGGGGTCCGGGTTCGGTTGGCCCTATTATCGTCCAAACTTTGTCATCTGTATAAAGCGATACCATATCATAATTGTGGTTGGATTCACAAACTTTTATAAAATTCAATTTTCCATCATTCCAGTGAATAATTGTCCAAACACGTGGAAAACCTTTTGGCCCGGGTTGAAAGTTGGTACTGATGACCGCCAGTATAACCGGATTGCCCTGGGAATCAAAGTTCAGGTCATTGATATAAACGAGTTTTCCTTCCGATTGGTAATCCCTTACCAAAGCTTCATTTTGGGGATTGACCAAGGGAGGAGCCACAGTTTTTCCATCAACGGTCTTCCATGTTTTTCCAAAATCATCGGTTTGAAGAAGGTAAAGGTTGGTCCTTTTATCGACATCTCCCCCCGGATGGTAGTTGAACACTGAGACCAATTTCTTGCCATTGAAATTGCTCACCTGGTAATGGCCACCCATTCCTGCCAGTTTCTGATCGGGCAACCATGTTTTTCCGTCCAAACTTGTGGACCAGTACAATTCCCGTCCGTTGGTGTATTTTGTGAACATATACAAAAAGCCCTTACCGTTTTGCCACCACGGTTGGGGATAGGTCATCTCCTTTTGTAAAATATCCTCAAAACTTTCGATCGAATAGGGAGCCTTGCTTTTAAAGATGAAACCGGGACGCGCTTTTGCCCTCCCACTTACAAAAACCCATATAAATCCCTGATCATCGATCGATATTGAAGCATTGTCGTGCGGATCATCGACACCCATCTTGTCATAAACGATCACAGGCTTTGGAACTACTTTTTTCTGATGGTCGTAATAGGAGATCATGATCAGCAGGTGGCGTTCCTCCTTTTTTGTCGTACCCCCATAAACAAAAAAGGTTTTCTTTACCTCAGGGGCATAAATGGCAATCGGGATATGGTTTGCAGTATAGGTCCCCAATCCACCCGAGTATTTGTCCCCATATTCAGAAAACTGACCCAATGTAAACCAGATGCCTTTATATCCATCTGCTTTTGGATTTTGGGCAGAACTTGAAAAAGAAATGGATAGAAATAGGGAAAAAAATAGAAATAGGGGAAGGGAAATAGGTGGAAATAAGGAAATAGATTGAAATAGGGGTTTCTGAGTAGGATTCATATCAGTTCTTTTTTAGTGTGATGTCCGCAAAATCCATAAAGAAATTCCAATCTTTCAACAAAAGGTTGTGCTCACCGTCACGCACATGATAAGCCACCTTGTCGCTAATCACCGGCGTGTTCATTGGTGGCATATTTTCGGGCAGAGCACATGCAATTCCAAGTAAGTTGTATGCCGGTACAGAATGGTAAAGCGCAAGGTATTGACCGCGCGGATCGCCCCAAAGGTCTTTGTCGGCACTTGCGACATACAATGGTCGTGGCGCAATCAGGGCTATTAACATGTGGTTATCGAAAGGCATTGAATCTTCCTTGTTGTTGTACGCCCTGAAATTGGTACAAAACCAATGCGGAAAAGATTTGTTGATCCGTTCAATGGTTTCGCCATATTTTCTGTGGCTTAATGAAGAACCCCCACATCCCGCTTCGTTGCAAACGACCATGGCAATCCGTTTGTCTGAGGCACCAGCCCATAAGGCTGTTTTAGCCCCACGTGAATGCCCAACAACAGCAATTTTATCTGATGAAATTGCTTTATCAGTGACCAAATAATCTATACAACGGCTTGCTCCCCATGCCCATGCAGCGATTGTTCCCCAAGATTCGGCAGTACGTTCTTTATCAAGCAATCCATGTATCCCATCTTTAAATTGATCATCCACATCGGGATCGACATCTGCATTGTAAAAAGCAGCCACCGCATAACCACGCGCAATGACCTCTTCGGCGGGCCAAAATTCACTTTTCTTTTGTCGGGTAAAATCAATGTTGTCAGGAACACGGTTGCAGATCAGCAAAAAAGCAGGAACAGGTTGAATCGCCTTATTTGGTGTGAAAAGACCAAGATGGATTGTGATCGATTTTGAATTGGAAGAAATATCAATATCAACAAGCTTCAATGTTGCAAGTCCGTTCATCGCCCTGGGATCAACCTTCACAACCCGGATGCTTTTTTTATAGGGTGTTTCCGGCACACGTCCAAAAACCTGTGATGTAAACAGTTCCAAAAGTTCAGGTCTCCTGATCTTTATCCAGTCGTTCTGATCAATAATTTTTTTACCATTGTTTGAGGTCAGCAGTTCGGGCAACGTATAAACCGGCACCTTTGATTCTTCGTAATTGAAATCGGTTTGCCCTTGTGAAAGCTTATCTATGGTTTCACGCGATGCCTGCCAGCCTTCCATCACCTGCGCAACCAACGCAAATCTCGGAAATAATAGAATTAAAAGAATTACAAAAACACGAGACTGTATAAATTGCATATTTCAATGTATTACGAAATGAAGTGTAAATGTGCTTATTGGAAGTAGTATCAAAGTGAAATCTTTTCTGCTGAAATTGGCCTTCCAAAATACATTCCTGCACGTGATTTGAATATCTCATCCGATTCAGTTGTTAAAAATCGAATGGATGAGCCTTTTGAGCAATTTTGTTCAATCTCAGGGTGCCTCAAAAGGTAATCTTCGAGGCTATTTGCAACAATGGGTCCCTGGTCGATCAAGGTAACATGGGATGGAAGGTATTTGAGGATTGTTGGCAACAGCAACGGGTAATGGGTGCATCCTAAGATAACTGTATCTATATCAGCATCCTTACGAAAGAGGTTGTTGATGTTCTTTTGAACAAAGTAATCCGCAGCTGGATTTGATATTTCCTCATTTTCGACCAAAGGGACCCACATTGGACAGGCTTCCTGGGTCACGGTGATCTGGTTTCCCGAAATCTTGGCAATTTCCAATGGGTAGGAATCAGAGATGACTGTACCCATGGTTCCTAGGATCCCCACATGTCCGGTTTTCGTAAACAAGGGAATTTTTTCAACACTGGGCCTTATGACACCCAAAACCCTTCGGGAAGGGTCAAAACCGGGAAGATCATTTTGTTGGATTGATCTTAAGGCTTTTGCCGAAGCGGTATTGCAGGCAAGGATTACCAATTGGCATCCCATCGAAAAGAGTTTCATAACGGCTTGCCTCGTATATTCATAAACGACATCAAAAGACCTTGATCCATAAGGAGTTCTGGCGTTATCACCAAGATAGATATAATCGTATTGGGGAAGTTGGTCAACAATGGATTTCAGGATGGTCAGTCCACCATAACCTGAATCGAAGATACCGATAGGGTGATTATTTTCTTGCACCGTATTTTATTTTTTGTTGACCGAAACTTACAAAAAAAATGGCAAAAATAAAAGGGTACCGTTTAGGCACCCTTTTATGAAAAGTATTGTTTTTTATAACTTAATACCTAATTTCGTTTTAACGCTTTTCATCAGGTCAACAGACTGGTCGGAGAAATACAAAACACCATTGACTTCAAAAACATAGAGAAGGCCTTGTTCTTTTGCAACTTCATTGATGGCTTTACGAGCTTTCTCGATTACAGGCTGAAATTGTTTGGATTCTTCTTTTTGAAGACCTTCCTGAGCGGTTTGCTGGAAAGTTTGGATCCTTTCCTGAATGCTCTGGACTTCATCCTGTTTCGCTTTTACCAGTGCTTCGTTGGCATCTTTTGCCTGAGCCAAAGCAACGTACTCTTTGCCCTTTTCCTGATATTCCTTTTGCATGGAAGCCAGCTTTGTTTCGAGGTCAGTCTGCACTTTTTCAAGGGCTGTTTTTGCTGCTTCCCTCTCAGGCATTGATGCTAGTAAGGCCTGAAAATCAATATGGCCAAATTTTAATGTCTGGGCCGAAAGGCTGCCAGCGAACAAAAATGCACTAAACACTATAACTTTAAAAAAATTTCTCATTTTGATTTTAAATTTAAAATAGTTCGCAAATATAAATCTTTAATTCTTATATCCAAGCTTTTGGAGAATCTGGTCGCTTAAATCATATTTAGAATTGGTATAAATCATTGAAAGGCTTCCTGCTTTGTCAAAAATAATACCATATGATCCTTGTTCGGCTATTTCCTGGATCACTTTAAAAACATCGTCCTGAATCGGTTTGACCAATGCCTGCCGTTTTTGATACAGGTCTCCTTCAGGTCCAAAATACTGGCGCTGTAGCTTTTTGTACTCTTTTTCTTTTGTGATGATCACATCCTCCCGTTTCCTCTTCATATCGTCGGACAAAAGAACGACCTCAGCCTGAAAGTCCTTATAAATCTTGTCCAATTCGGCATGAAGGGTTTCGAGTTCCTTCTGGTACTGTTGGGAGAATTTGTCCAACTGTTCCTGGGCAGCTTTGTAGGATGGAATATTTCCCAGAATGTATTGTGTATCAACATATGCATATTTCTGGGCAAATCCAAAACCAATTGATCCGGTGATGAGTAAGAGCGCTAAAACAAATTTTTTCATATCCAATCGTGTTAATTTTCAAATATGCTTTCAAATATCAGACCAAAAAAACCAATTAAAACCATCTTTTTGTTAAATAATGTTAGAATTGCTGTCCCATGATAAAGTGGAACTGGCTTCCTCCTGTACCTTTTGTATAGCCATCATCGAAGCCGTAACCCCAGTCAAAGCCCATTAACCCGAACATCGGCAGGAATATACGAACACCAAGTCCTGCTGACCGTTTAATACTGAAAGGATTATAGTCACTGAAATCGTACCATGAATTACCTGCCTCAAGAAATCCCAGTCCATAAATGGTAGCAGATTGACTTAAAGTGATCGGATACCTTAACTCCATGGTAATCTTTTCATAAATATTACCACCATTGGCAGGTGTCAAAGAGTTGTTCTCATAACCCCTTAAACCAACGATATCGCTACCGTACATGCTATAACCCGACATTCCATCTCCACCTAAGCGGAAAGTTTCGAATGGTGAGCGTAGGTTTTTGTTGTAGTAACCAAGGAATCCTGTTTCGTATTTTGTACGCAACACCAATTTACGGTTATTATTCAAAGGAGTAAATACGTCACCCTTGAAAACCCATTTGTGAAACTCGATCAAACTGTAACGCTCCTCAGGGGTTAAGGTCGTGCTGCTGTAATCCTTTTTTGAAAACATCGAATAAGGAGGAGTAAACTGAACCATAAAGGAGAAGTTGGATCCGGTCTTCGTATATAATGGATTGTCTGTTGAATTACGCCCAAAAACGGTCTTGAAACTTAAGTTGTTTGACCGGCCATTTTGAAAGAAAAAGTATTTCCAGTTTTCAAGGACATACAACTGATAGGATAGCTCATGGTAAACAGTGAAGAAGTCATCTGGCCATTTCAAACGGTAACCTAAACCCACCGAAGCGCCAATTACACCCATTTTCTGGGTGATCTCATAATCGTAAGGATTGTAACTTCCGTAACTGGATCCATAACCAGAACCATAGCCCGAACCATAGCCACTTCCGTAACCACCATATCCGCTACCATAACCACCATAGTTCCCGGTATAATTGTACGACTGGTCGCCACTTGTCTGTTTCGAATAGTAAACAGAAAAAGTAAATGAATTTGGTTTTCTCCCACCTAACCATGGCTCAGTGAAAGAGAAGCTATATGATTGATAATAAGTACCATTTGTTTGGGCACGAAGGGAAAGAGCCTGTCCATCCCCTGTTGGAAGTGGTTTCCATGCTTTCCCATTCGGGATATTCCTGACCGAAAAATTGGAGAACTTCAAACCTACAGTTCCTACAAACATTCCTGCACCCCACCCCCCCGAAAGTTCGATCTGGTCGTTTGCACGTTCTTCAAGCTCGTAGTTGATATCGACTGTACCATCCTCGGGATGGGGAACAACATCTGGTTTGATGGTTTCTGGGTTGAAGTGGCCCATTTGAGAAAGTTCCCTTACAGATCGGATAATATTTTCTTTGCTGAACAACTGTCCTGGCCGGGTAAAAAGTTCACGGCGTGCCACATGTTCGTTTGTTTTTGTATTTCCTTTGATTCCAATTTCGTTGATGGTGGCCTGAGTCCCCTCTACCATCCTCATTTCAAAATCGATCGAGTCATTTTCTACGTTCACCTCTACAGGGTTCAGGTTATAAAACAGATATCCTGTATTCAGATATTCGTTGGAAACTGCGTCATCATCTTCAGTGAGCCTTTTGTCCAGAAGTTTCTGGTCGAAGATGTCACCTTTTTTAATCCCAAGTACCCTGTTCAACTGAAGATCGGTATATACAGTATTTCCAACCCATCGTATGTTCCTGAAATAATAGCGTTTACCTTCATCTATCCAATATTTTAAACTAACGGTATTCCTAATCGTATCCCTTTTGATCGAATCGGCAACAATAATTGCATCACGATAACCTTTTTCGTTGTACTTTTTTATCAGGTTGACCTTGTCTTCCTCAAATTTGTCCTCAAGGAATTTTTTGGATGCGAAGAAATTCCTTAGTTTTTTCGCTTTGGTTTTCTTCATTGCCTTCTCCGCGAGTTTTGTACTAATTGATTTGACCCCAACAAATTCAATGTTGCTGATCTTGACTTTGGTCTTTTTGTTCACGTTGATATCCAGAATGACCTGGTTCTCCTTAGCCGTATCATCGCGCTGAACAATATTTACTGTTGTATTGTAAAACCCTTTTGCAGTAAAAATGCCGAGGATTTGCCGTTCTGCGGTATTGATCAGGTTATCAGTGACCTGTCCGCCAATAAGCAACATTACTTTCTTCTCAATGTCCTCTTTTTCGCTTTTTGAAATGCCCTTATAATTTTTCTGGGAAAGACGTGGCCGTTCCTGTAGGTAAATGTCGAGCCAGATTTTCTTGTCAACAATTTTGGTAGCAGAGATCCTCACGTCCGAGAATAGTCCCTGCTTCCAATACTTCTTAAGAGCTGAAGTGATCTGGTCACCGGGAATTGTAATCTGGTCACCAATTGTGAATCCCGACAAATTCTTGAGTACCTCAGTATCCAGGAAACGGATACCACTCACCTCCAACCCTGCCAGGGTATATGTTTTCGCACTATCATAATAGATCGAAAAATTAGTACTATCGGCAACTACCTGGGAATAAAGGTTTAAACTTCCTACTAATGCCAGGAAAAAAATTATCAGTTTTTTGTACATTTTTAGCTTCTGATTTGTTCACTTGTTTTTCCAAATCTTCTCTCTCTACACTGGAAATCGGTTATGGCTTCAAACAGGTTCTCCTTGCGAAAATCCGGCCATAAAATTGGGGTAAAATAAAATTCACTATACGCTATTTGCCAAAGCAGGAAATTACTAATCCGGTATTCTCCACTTGTCCTGATTAATAACTCGGGATCGGGGATCCCTGCTGTTGAAAGGTGATCTGAAAATAGACATTCTGTAATTTGATTTTCTGTAATTTCTGAATTTTGTGATTTTCGCACGATTTGCCTGACCGCCTCGACAATTTCCCATCTACCCGAATAACTTAAAGCAAGGATAAGATTTAACCCCGTATTCTTTGATGTTCGTTGTACCGCCTCTTCGAGTTGGGATTGAACATCATTGGGTAAGGAGGCAAGATTGCCAATTGCGATCATTCGAACGTTTTTATCGTTTAGATTATCTGTTTCCTGAACAATTGCATTGACCAACAATGCCATTAGTGCATCGACTTCATCTTTGGGACGGTCCCAGTTCTCGGTGGAAAAAGCGTAAAGCGTAAGATGCTCAATTCCAAGTTCTCCAGCCCCTTCAACGACTGACCGGACTGCATCAACGCCCTGCTGATGCCCGAATATCCTGTTGCTTCCATGCATCGCAGCCCATCGCCCATTGCCGTCCATAATAATTGCAACATGCCGGGGAATCATATTTTTTTTCAGTTCATCAATGACCATTTCTTATTTTTTGTTCTTACCATAAATTGCACAATTCCCCTTACTACTCCAAAGCTGATAACATACCGAAATTGCAAGGATAGCGTAATAGTCATTGTTGTTCAATTGAAAATTTGAAACCTTCGCCGGGTATTCAAAAAGTGGGTTTACCGTTGCTGCGTCAAACTGAAACCTTTTAGGATCGTCGAGATTGTCAATGTTATCTGTAAAAGTCTTGCGAACAATCAATTCAACAAGGCCACCCAATCTTTTTGTGATATTGAATTTAAATCCGGCACCGACCGGGATCGTAAGCGATAGTGCATCGGAGTTATTCGTTTTATCCTGGTTTGCATTCAGATAAGGTTGATACAATCCGCTTCCGGGAAAAGTCTCGAATGGCTGTAAAATAAAAGTACCAACCCGGGATGCCCTTGAGTAAAAAGCCCCCAATCCAACGCAAACAAAAGGCGTGAACATCTCTTTTGAAGTACTTCCCAACTTATAATTGCGAAAATTAAATTCAAACAACGCTTCCACACTTTGAAAAGAACGGTTAAAGTTGTATAACTGGCTCAAATCCAAAGCGTACTCTTCAGGGATGGTCCTCACTCCAGATTGTGCCAAATTGGAATTACTGAATGTCCCTATCGCCTTAAGGTTGCCTGTAAACAATTGCCCCCTGACAGCTAACCTTTTGTTGAAATTCCAACGTCCCAGTACCCCAACAACCGGGGTGACAGACCTTGTATTATCTTGAGCCACAATATCCCCCCAATAAGTTGCAGCACCAACCAGAACTCCAATATCGGCTGTTTGCTGAGAACAAGCACAATAGCCTGAAAGGAGTAACATTATGAAGAAAGACAACTTTCTCATTTGGGGCAATATTCAAATTTTATACTCAAAATGGCGAACTATTAAATGCCGTGTTTTTACTAAAGGCTACAAAAGTAATAGATTAACCCTAATTTCCGTTTTTTACAACAAAATTTAACTGATAAAAATTGGAATAACGAATTAACCCAAAAAATTCATTCAATTTCGTTTGTCGATACCCCACATTAATTTATTCCTTAGGGTACCATAAAATGATTGATTATCAAATTGTACCACATTGATTGAAAAATCGGCTTTACGCAAACGGATCTCCAAATCCGGATTAAAGACAGTCGAACGGGAATCCAACGTGGCCATGTACCGTTCGCTCCTTCCTTCTACCCTTATTTTAATTTCTTCACTATCAGGTATTATAACGGGGCGTATGGCCAAATTGTGAGGGGCAATCGGAGCAATAACAAAATTTGCAGCAGTGGGTGTAATGATCGGCCCACCAACACTCAGTGCATATGCCGTTGATCCGGTAGGGGTCGCGATAATCAAACCATCCGACCAATAAGAATTCAGGTAATCATTGCCCACTATAACATTTATTGTGATCATTTGGGCAGTATCCTGCTTATGAACTGTAAATTCATTCAATGCGTAAGGAAAATCTGAAAATAACCCTATATCGTTTTCCAGCCTGATCAAAGAACGTGGTTGCAGATGGTATTTTACTGTGAAAAGGCTTTCTAATGCACTCTCCAGTTCGGTCTGAGCTACATCAGCCAGAAATCCAAGTCTTCCGCTATTGATCCCAACCATGGGAATCCTGGAATCCCTAACCAAAGAAATGGCCTCAAGAAACGTCCCATCACCTCCGATACTGAAAAAAAAATCGACATTTCTAAGCTCATGATGAATTGAAAAGTCGCTAATATATTCCGGTTCGAATCCGATTTCAGTCCGCATATAATCCAGAAAGGGTCGATATACGGTAACCTCCACATGGTGTAGATGCAAAATCCCGAACAAACGTCTCAAACTATCGTAAAAAACAGGATTAATATTTCGGCCAAAAATCGCAATTCGCATAATTAACTATTATTTAGACATTTATATATCTCATAAATTGATCGTACCGATCGTCATAAAGGCTTTTTATTTGTGAATGATCCATATATGTTTCTTTGATCAAATAATCGTAGCGCACAAATGTCTGAATAATTCCCGAAAGGTCAACAACATTTACCTTAATTGTAACATCAAGTTCTTTTGATGAGGGGGAAGGCTTATGGATGTAAAGGCTTAGTATCCGTGCATCATTGCCCTCAATGATCTGGGATATTTGGGAAAGCGAGTAGTTGAGTTCTGTCAATTCAAGGACAATGATGCCACCAGGCTCATTTGAAGAGAACAACTCACTGATTTTAATCGCCAGATCTGTCCTTGAA
>CAIYPA010000212.1 GCA_903927965.1 uncultured Bacteroidia bacterium
CACCAAAGTTGGCAAACCAGGCACCCAGGCATGGCTCTCGCTGGACGCTAAAATTGGTGATACAAACATTAAAGTATCTTCCGTTGAAAATATCTCCGTCGGTGACAAGATCAGGTTGGACATTGCGAGTGAGGGACATGGCATTGAAACGGTCACAGTAACTCGTGTCGGTACGAAATCGGTCCGCAACTCGCTAGGTGGTCCTTTAAAAAGTACCGAAGATCCAGGAACCGGGCTCGATCTGGCAGAACCGCTGAAGTTCAATCATTCTTCCAATATTCCGTTTAGCGTCAGGGGAACAGGGATCAGCTTCGAGCCGGCAACAGCTTTTGCCCACTCAAGCAACGAACCTGTATTGCCGCTTGTTTTTAGCATTACACTCGACCACCCACTTGCCAGCGACCATGAGATAGACGCTGTAGTCAGAGACGAAAAGGCCACAACTGCAGGTTATCAGGGAGATCATAAACCCAACCAATTGTTTGGTGGTCCGGCCCTCTCTGCCAGTGCCGGTAATATGATCTTGCGTGATGCTACAGGTCACGTTGTTGACGGTCTCAATTATGGAGGACTTGTTGATCCCTGGTCAGCAGAGGGTTATCAGGGAATCTCCGGCACAGGGGCATATGGAAGCTTTGTCCCTTCGCCTGGCACAAACAGAGGTTTCAGGGGGCTATCTGCACAAACCAGTCAACCGAACAAGAGCGCAGGCCGTTATCCCGATGGAGCTGATACCGACAGCAACGGCAGCGATTTTCAGTTGCAGAACACGATCTCCCTTTTGACTGCAACTCCGGCAGGTTCAAATAATCTTAAAGTAGCAAGTGTTGCCGGCTTTGGTATTGGCCAGTCAATTATCATCGGGTCAGGTTCGAATAGCGAGGGCACAATTATTGCAACCATTGGCACAACCGGAGGGACGACATTGGGTATTGCCTCCAAAGAAGGGGCAAAAGTGATCTCTGTTGCCAGTATTGAAGGCTTTGGCGCCGGACAAACCATTACCATCGACAGTGGTGCAAATTTCGAGAAGGCAGTTATTTCATCGACATATGCCGGACGCCGTCGTTTTGGTGATCGCAACAACATCCCGATCGACTCCATCACAGTTACTGCACCGCTGATTCACGTACATGCAGCAGCATCTCAGGTCTCAGGCAGTGGAATTACACTCGCCACATCCTTGACAAAGACTCATGAAATGGGTGATCAGGTTGCCAGCAATGTTCCGACACCTGGTGAACCTAATCAGTATGCAAGGAAACAATAGAAGGAGAATTGAATTTTTGAAAATGAGAACATTTTATTTGAGCTTGATTCTTGCCTTAGTTTTTGATTTTGCGTTTGTTGCAAAAGCACAGGAAAACAGAGCAAAGAATCCAATTATTTATGCCGATGTTCCCGACATGTCGATGGTTCGTGTTGGTGATGCATATTATATGAGCAGTACCACCATGCACATGAGTCCGGGAGTGCCAATCATGAAATCAAAGGATCTGGTTAACTGGAAAATCGTTAACTATGCTTATGATACCCTGGCCAATGTTGATGCGATGAACCTTGTAAATGGTAAAAGTACTTATGGCAAAGGATCCTGGGCCAGTTGTATTCGTTATCACAAGGGAACCTTTTATGTTTCAACGTTTGCCCAGACAACGGGAAAAACCTATATCTTTTCGACAAAGGACATTGAAAAAGGTCCCTGGGTGGTACACTCTTTCAAGCCTTCGTATCATGACCATACCCTCTTTTTCGACGACGACGGACGGATCTATCTGATTTTTGCCGCCGGTAAACTCAGGATTCTTGAATTGAAGGAAGATCTTTCAGGAATTAAAGAAGGAACTGAAAAGGTATTGATCGAAAATGCCAGTGCCCCTGCCGGTGATAAGATCATGTTAGGGGCTGAAGGATCCCAGCTTTTCAAAGTAAATGGCAAATATTATCTCTTCAATATCACCTGGCCGCGTGGCGGAATGCGCACCGTGGTTGTTCACAGGGCCGATCAAATTACCGGGCCTTATGAAGGCAAGCTTGCCTTTCAGGATCAGGGCGTAGCGCAGGGAGGAATGATTGACACGCCCGATGGCCGTTGGTTTGCCTACTTGTTTCAGGATCACGGATCCGTTGGCCGGATACCTTTTCTCGTTCCGATGAAATGGGAAAATGGCTGGCCGATAATAGGGGTTGATGGAAAGGTTCAGATAGCTCTTGATCTTCCTACCAGCAAAGGCTTGATTCCCGGAATTGTGAACAACGACGAGTTTAAACGTAAAAAAGGGGAACCTGCTTTGCCTTTGGTTTGGCAATGGAACCACAATCCCGACAACAACCTCTGGTCGGTTACTGATCGTAAAGGTTATCTGCGCCTGAAAACCGGACGGATCGACACCTTGTTCCTAAAATCAAGAAACACGCTTACTCAACGTACTTTTGGCCCCCAATGTTCAGGCTCAACATTGATCGAAACTTTAGGATTAAAGGAAGGTGACTTTGCCGGATTAACCGCTTTCCAGCGAAAGTTTGGACAGGTTGGTGTTAAAATCGTTAATGGACAAAAATTTATCTTCATGGTGAGCAACAAAACCGACAAACCAACCGAATTGGAATGTGTCCCCCTTTCTCAAAACAAGGTTTACCTGAAAATTGAATGTGACTTCAGGGATAAGGTTGATATCGCCAATTTCTTCTATAGCCTCAATGGTAAAGAATGGATCCATATCGGCGGATCCCTTAAAATGGAATATACGCTGATGGAACACTTTATGGGCTATCGTTTTGGATTGTTCAACTACGCTTCAAAAACTACGGGTGGGTTTGCGGATTTTGATTACTTTCATATCAGCGATCAGATTTCAGCGAATTAATATAAGCCCAAATAAAAGAAGTTTCTTCTGGTTTTGAATTGGTTTGTATGTAATTGAATTAGAGCGTTATAGTAATATTGAGAAAAATGAAGAACATCGTATTATTTGTTGTATTTGTACTCCTTTCATTTTCAGTCAGAGCTGAAAATGGCCATCATCTCTGGCTTCGAAACGCTGATCCTAAACCGGTAAATGTGGTTTGCGCCAAAACTTCCCCAACTTTGGCACTTGCCAAACAGGAACTACAGAAGGAGTGGACAGGTGAATCAGGTGCCTCGGTGTCGCTGGTCATCAAAGCCGACAAAGCCATTCGTGGTGATGGTTACCGGATCAGTAAAAATGCGATACAGGCCAATACCGAAAATGGGATTTTGTATGGTGTTTACGATCTTTTACGCCGTCAGCAAACCGGGGAAGTCCTGAATGAGGAAATTTGTAACCCATCCTACGATCGCCGGATACTCAATCATTGGGACAATGTTGACGGCTCGATTGAGCGCGGCTATGCCGGTCTTTCTATTTTCTGGCGGAAAGGCGACAATGCCCTGACCGTGACAGAAGCCGATAAAACCCTGTGGCAGGAATATGCCCGTGCCAATGCTTCAATTGGTATAAACGGTTCGGTACTGAACAATGTAAATGCATCCCAACTGATACTGACAAACAATTACTTGCAGCGGGTTAAAGCGATTGCAGATATTCTGCGACCCTACGGAATCAAAGCCTATCTTTCAGTAAAATTCTCATCACCGGCCCTAATTGGAGGCTTAAAAACTTCTGATCCGCTAAATCCGGAAGTCGCAAAATGGTGGAAAGACAAAGCCATAGAGATTCATAGCCTGGTTCCTGATTTTGGTGGATTTCTCGTGAAAGCCAATAGCGAAGGGCAACCCGGGCCTCAGGATTTTGGACGCACCCACGCCGATGGTGCCAACATGCTGGCAGATGCCGTCAAACCATTTGGCGGAATCGTGATGTGGCGTGCATTTGTTTACAGTGCTTCAAACGAGGACCGGGCCAGCCAGGCCTATCATGAATTTATGCCGCTAGACGGGCAGTTTCGCGATAATGTGATCATTCAGGTAAAAAATGGGCCTGTCGATTTTCAGCCACGTGAGCCATTCAGCCCGCTGTTTGGAGCCATGAAAAAAACGACAGTGATGCCCGAATTGCAGATTACACAGGAATATTTGGGCCATTCCATCCACCTGGCCTTTTTGGCACCCATGTGGGAAGAATTCCTGCAAAGCGACACTTACCAGAATGGTCCAGGAAGCACTGTTGCCTGTTGTACCGATGGAAGTATTTTTCCCCAGAAATATTCAGCAATAGCCGGTGTAGCCAACATTGGCCTCGATGCCAACTGGTGTGGACATCAATTTGCCCAGTCAAACTGGTTTGCTTTTGGCCGTTTGGCCTGGAACAGTTCTTTAAAAAGTGAACAGATTGCCGATGAGTGGATTAAAATGACTTTTGGGAAATCAAATGATAATAAAGATATTTCGGCCATCGATTGGAACCTGAATTTTCTGGCACCGGTAAAACAGATGATGCTGGAAAGCCGTGAGGCAATCGTGGATTTTATGATGCCGCTTGGATTGCACCACATTTTTTCTGCGAACGGGCATTATGGTCCCGGCCCATGGTGGGCGCCTCCACGAATGCGAAAAGACTGGACGCCACCCTACTTCCATCAGGCTGACACACTGGGAATCGGATTCGATCGGACCAGTACTGGCAGTAACAACCTTAGTCAATACCAGGAACCACTTCGTTCTGAATTGACCAACCTTTCCACTTGTCCCGAGGTTTACCTTTTGTGGTTCCACCATTTGCCATGGGATTATAAATTGAAAAGCGGCAGAACGTTGTGGGATGAGTTGTGCATTCATTACAACGGTGGGGTACAAAAAATCCGGGAGTTTCAGCAGATTTGGGATCAGGCAGAGCGGTATGTTGACCACGATAGATTTGTGGATGTTCAGAAAAGATTGAGGGACCAAAGCCTAAACGCACTTGAATGGAAGGATGGTTGTGTTTTGTACTTCCAGAAGTTTAGCCGGAAACCTATTCCCTTCAATCTCGAACGGCCAATTTATAATCTGGACTTTTTAATAGAAAAAGACACAAAAAGAGTAGGCAACTATCAATAACTATCGGCTATGACAGAAAATAAAATAAACTGAATAAAAAACCTAATTAAGAAATAAAAACAATTTACTTTCAAATCAAATGAAAATTTACAAATTGCTGATATTAAGCTTAATTGTACTTGGAACAACCTGTCTTTCAGCTCAGAATCCAATCGTTCGCAACCAGTTTTCTGCCGACCCAACAGCAAGGGTATTCAACGGCAAGGTGTATGTATTTCCGTCACACGATATTCCAACACCCAAAGACCAAAAACAACTGCGCAAGGATTGGTTCTGCATGGCTGATTATCATGTATTCTCATCTGATAACCTTACAGACTGGACAGATCACGGGATGATTGTCGCCCAGAACAAAGTAAAATGGGTCGATTCAACCTCATACAGCATGTGGGCACCCGATTGCATTGAACGCAACGGAAAATACTACTTCTATTTTCCTGCAAATAAAAACCAATCGGATGCAAATGGCAGAAAAGGTTTTGGAATTGGTGTTGCTATTGCGGATAAACCGGAAGGACCATACAATCCATTGCCCGAACCGATCAAAGGTGTGAACGGCATCGATCCGAACGTGTTTATCGATAAGGATGGACAGGCCTATTTGTACTGGGCATTGGGAAACATTTTTGTTGCAAAATTGAAAGATAACATGACAGAACTGGCCTCAGAACCTATGATTATAGCGAACCTCCCACAGAAAGGTTTGAAAGAAGGTCCGTTTTTATTTGAACGAAAGGGGATTTATTACCTGACGATCCCGCATGTGGAAAACAAAATCGAACGGCTCGAATATGCCATTGGCAACAATCCGATGGGACCCTTCAAAATGGCGGGAGTCGTTATGGACGAATCGCCTATGAACTGCTGGACAAATCACCAATCTTTCGTGGAGTATAAGGGTCAATGTTACTTGTTCTATCATCAGGATGCCTATTCGCCCAAATTCGATAAAAACCGGTCAATTTGTGCTGACAGCCTTTTCTTTAATTCAGATGGCACGATCCGGAAAGTGACACCAACTTTGCGCGGTGTTGGAGTGACCAAGGCCTCACAAAAAATTGAGATCGACCGGTATAGTTTAAAAAGCCAAACTGGTTCATCGGTAGCTTTTCTGGATTCAATCCAGACTTTCAATGGATGGAAAGCCATACTCAACGGCCCAAATGCATGGATCCAATACAATACGGTAGATTTTGGCAACAATAAACTGAAAAAGGTGCATGTAAAAGCTTTATCAGAAAATGGTAGCACCCTACAAGTCAGGTTGGATAAAGCTGATGGACAGCTGATTGCAGAAATTAAAATTCCAAAAGGTAAAAGCTGGAATACCGTTGAAGCAAAAGTGTCCAAATTTCAAACAGGAATTCATAACCTGATTGTGGTACAAAAAGATGAAAATCAGGTTGAAATAGATTGGATACAGTTTAAATAGTTTATCCTATAAAAATTTTAATTATCATTATATCAACGATATACATTAATTACACTGCTGAATATATTGTCGTTTCATTTGGATTATTTGAATATCAATAATTGTGCTGTCAATAGATGTTTAATAACATCTTTAGACAGCACAAACCTTTGCGCAAAGCTTTGCACTATTTTGCTCAATAAGAATAGAGAAAGTACAATCATTTTTTTTGATCTTTGTGGAAAATTACTGTATTCCATGGATATAAGAACTCCAAAGACAATGAAAAAAAGATGGAAATTGGCATAAATAAAGGTAATATATTATATAACAGGGTCTTAGTTATTTTACTCGTCAATTTTGCATTCACCCTTAATGCATTGGCAGTAAAATTTTATAGCATCAATTCTTTGTATGGAATTTCGATGCGGGAGACAAACTCTGTTTGCCAGGATGACAATGGATTTGTTTGGGCTTCTTCAAAAATGGGTATTTTACGACTATCTAAAGACAATTTTCGTATTTATCAGCTTCCTTACGAATCCACTGACTTTTATAAAGTAAGGCTAATATATAAGAACTTCAAATTGATTGCTTTTACCAACAATGGTCAGGTCTTTTACTATAATCCGATATTCGACAAGTTTGAACTGATACTGAACCTGAATCGTACGTTGATGGATGTGCTTATTGACAATCAAGGCATCTGCTGGATATCAACCTCTTTGGGATTGTATAAATACCAATCTGGAAAACTTTCTGCAGCGTTTGAATATGCCTCGAATAGATATGCGACAAATTGGTTTGGTCCAGAGAATATTATTATGGCAAAGCAGGATGGAATCTGGCTTTTTAACATTAATTCTTTGGAAAAGAAGCATATTTATGAAAACAAAAATTTTAACAATGTTGAGTTTTCCTCCCTTTATTTCGATAAGGATCAGAATAGACTTTGGCTTGGGACAATGTCTGATGGATTGTTCCTGTTTAATTTTAGAAATGGAGACTGTTCAAATAAATTGAAATCAGCTTTCCCCGAACAACCAATTCTTGCTATTACAGAGAATTCTGATTCAACCTGTTTAATTGGTATTGATGGTCAAGGCATTTGGGAACTTGACAGGAGAGATCAAAAGGTACTGAATATTTATAAAGAAAATTTAGATACCCCTTTTTCATTGCGTGGAAATGGAGTCTATGACCTGTTTTGTGATAATACCAGAAGAGTCTGGGTTTGCACATATAGTGGAGGGCTATCGTTTCTCGATCAGGCTTCTCCAAAGATTAATCAAATAGTTCATCTTCCCAATAATACCAATTCATTAATAAACAACGATGTTAACAGCATTATTGAAGATCGTTGGGGAAAACTTTGGTTTGCTACAAATAATGGTATTTGTTGTTTGGATTTATCCACCGATAAGTGGAGTAGATTTTACAATGATAATGAGAAACAAGCTCAGGTATTTCTTACACTTTGTGAAGATAATCAGGGAAGAATATGGGCAGGAACTTATTCTTCGGGCTTATATTTATTGGATAGTAGAACCGGTAAAGAGTTGGAACATTATAATAAAAACGGGACAGGCTCACCATTGAATAATGATTTTATATTTAATATACTTAAAGATAGCAGCGGAGATATTTGGTTAGGAAGTGTTGGTGGTTCGGTTATTTGCTACTTAATCGGGGAAAACAAATTCCGTACTTATTCAAATCAAACGATTGGATGCTTTGCAGAATTTGCTGATAATCTGATTCTTTTAGGGTGCAGCGATGGATTGAAGCAGTTAAACAAACAAACAGGTGAAATCAAGGAATTGGTAACGGGTTTACTGGTTCGTGATCTACTGGTAATGGGTGAAGATATCTGGATTTGCACCTCCGGAGATGGATTAATCAGGTTTAATTCCAAGACCCTTAAAACAGAGAAATTTACAGCAAAGATGGGATTACCATCGAATTTTATTAATAGCATTATTTATGCAAATGAATATTTGTGGTTGGGAACTGAGAATGGATTATGCAGGTTTGACCCAAAGAATAAAAATGTACTTGCCTATTCGTCAACCTATTTACTTTCAAAGACTTCATTTAATAGCAGTTCGCATTTTCGATTTAAAAATGGTCAGATAGCTTTGGGAACAAATAATGGAGTTGTAGTTTTTGCCCCAAATATGGTCGATGAGCCTTTGTCAAAAGGGAAAATCTTTCTCCAGGATCTAACTGTCGCGGGTAGTTCAATTAGGGATATACCTTCGTTTAATCTGAAAACTCCCATAGATAGTTTACAGGAAATTGATCTTAAGTATTTTCAAAATACGATTAGTGTTGAGCTTGTTTCACTTAGCCTGAAATACGGTTCAAAATTTTCGTGGGAAATGGAGGGTTTTGATAAGCAATGGAGTCAGCCGACCGGAAACAATGTTATTACTTATACGAACATTCCAAGCGGGCACTTTATATTAAAAATCAGACTTTTTGATAGTTCATTGAGCAATGTTTTAGGTGAGCGGTCGATAAAAATAAATTCAATTCCTCCATTTTGGCGGACAGTTTGGTTCTGGGTATTGGTAATTATTTTAATGGCAGGAATCCTAATGCTATATTTGATTTATTACATTAACCGGCTGAAACAGGAACATACAGAAGAAAAGGTACGATTCTTTACAAATACAGCTCACGATATCCGAACGTCACTGACCTTAATCAAAGCTCCTGTCGAGGAGTTAAGCAAAGAAAAAAACTTAACAGAATCAGGAAAGTACTATTTAAATCTGGCCATTGAACAAGCAAGGCAACTCAGCTCGGTTGTTACCCAATTGATGGATTTTCAGAAGGTTGATATTGGCAAGGAATATCTGTTGCTGTCGATGACAGACATTGTAAAACTTGTCTCAAACCGTAAGATTATGCTGGATTCTTTAGCGAAGAGCAAGAACATCGAACTTGTGTTTGTTGCCGATCACGAGAGTTACCTGACAGCCTTAGATGAGTCAAAAATGGAAAAAATCATCGATAACCTGATCTCAAATGCCATTAAATATTCGCACGACAATAGTCA
>CAIYPA010000213.1 GCA_903927965.1 uncultured Bacteroidia bacterium
GATGAGGGCAATTCCCAATCCTGCCGATGGGCTCATGATTTATTGCACTGATTGCCGTCCTGATGGTAAAGGCGTTTTGGCTGCTTTTATGGTTGACAACTGGAACTTTTTAACCGTCAATTGTTTTGTTCCTAAGACTCCGATAATAACAACTAATGTACCATTGTTGGCGGGTATCATCTGGGACTGGAAAGTAGTACCTTATGCAATCGGGTATAAATGGAACTTTTCAAACGATTACAATACTGCAATGCAAATGGATACAGTGACCACAAAGACCGAAACCGGGCTGACTTGCGGCACCTCGTACATACGGTATGTGTGGGCCTACAATACCTGTGGAAATTCATTGCCCTTAACGCTAACCCAAACCACTTTGGCTTGTACCGCATCTACCCTTTCTACATCAACAGCATCTTCCATCACTTCAACGACTGCAACCAGTGGTGGGAATATTACAAATGATGGAGGTACTGCGGTAACTGTTCGTGGCGTGTGTTGGGCAACTGCCCAAAACCCGACCACATCCAATTCCAAGACTACTGATGGTTCAGGAGCAGGAACATTTACCAGCAACATAACGGGTTTGCTTCCTGGTACGACCTATTATGTAAAGGGTTATGCAGTAAATAGTGTCGGAACTACTTATGGTAATCAGGTAACATTGACAACAGCAGCAGGTGTGCCAGTGATTACTACTGTAGCCGCCTTTGCTATCAACTCAATATCAGCAACAAGTGGCGGAAATATTACTAGCGATAGCGGATCTGCCATTTCAGAACGTGGCATTTGTTGGGCTACTACCCAAAACCCAACGGTTGCAAATTTTAAAACAAAAAATATTGGCGCAACTGGCATTTTTACAAATCAGATGACTGGCTTAACTCCAGGTACAACTTATTTTATCAGGGCTTATGCAATCAATAGTATCGGAACAGCTTATGGAAATCAAGAAACATTTACAACTACTGCGGTTGCACCAGTACTCACAACCAATCCGACATCTGGAATTACCTCATCGACAGCATTAAGTGGCGGAAACATTACAAGTGATGGTGGATCGGCCATAACAGAACGTGGTGTCTGCTGGGCCACCATTCAGACTCCTACAGTAGCAAATTCAAAAACCACAAGTGGAGAAGGCCCCGGAACATTTACAAGCAACATTACAGGGCTGACACGAGTAACAACCTATTACATAAGGGCATATTCCACCAACAGCATCGCTACTTCCTACGGTGGACAGGAAACATTTACAACTCTTGCCGAAGCGCCTGTATTGACAACAACATCCGTCTCTGCCGTTGCCAATACTACGGCCACCAGTGGTGGTAACATTGTAAGCGATGGGGGTTCACCAATTACAGGAAAGGGGATATGCTGGGCAACAACAACAAATCCTACTGTTTCAAATAGTAAAACCTTCGAAGGAACAGGTACAGGTGCTTATACAAGTAATATTTCAGGACTTACATCGGGAACCGCCTATTACTTGAGGGCCTATGCCACCAATAGTATCGCAACGGCATATGGTAATGAAATTCAATTTACTCCTGGAATTGTTACTGACATTGACGGCAATGTATATCATCTTGTTACAATAGGTACACAGGTTTGGATGCTAGAAAACCTGAAGACCACGAAATATCGGAATGGTGACCCGATTCCCAATGTAACAGATAATACCAGTTGGACGGCTTTACAAACTGGTGCATATTGTTGGTACAATAACGATATTACTACCACCTACAAGGCTACTTATGGCGCTTTGTACAATTGGTACGCTGTTAACGACAGCCGCAACATTGCACCAGCTGGCTGGCATGTAGCCAAAGATTTGGAATGGTCAACCTTAATAACTTTTCTTGGTGGCGAAAGTATTGCCGGAGGTAAATTAAAAGAGACTGGCACAACTCATTGGTTGAGTCCAAACAATTGGGCATCCAACAGCGGTGGTTTTACTGCCCTTCCAGGAGGTAGCCGCAGCTTCATGAATGGAAGTTTCGACGGAATAGGCAGTACCTGTGTCTGGTGGAGATGTGCTGGCGACGGACTCAAAAGTTGGTGCATACAAATCGTTTTAGACTGGCCAAATATTTACCCTTATCTATATTATATGCCTATGGGTGCATCAGTTCGTTGCATAAGGGATTAGTGGTTTCATTACGTTGGTTGTAAGCTGTTCATAAAACTGTAATAGTTTGTTATTCATTTAAATACAAATATATATTGTTTTGAAAACCTATTTTTAAAAATCAAACTTTTACTGCGATCAACATTCGAGGTTTCGGATCAAATGTAAAATTCAAATCAGGTCTTAATTATTTTCGCCACAAAAATCCTATTTCTTTTGCTATCAAATATTTATTTGTAGTTTTGGACAAATTCCCTGAAGTATTTATTTTTAATTTACCCGAAATGAGAATCAAGACTTACCTGTTCGTCTTATTCCTCTTGATTAAGAGCAACTTGCTCTTTTCTCAGGTTGCCATAAACATAGATGGCAGTAGCCCAAACAATTCGGCAATGCTCGATGTAAAGTCGAACAACAAAGGGTTCCTACCTCCCCGTATGACCCATGCGGAGATGAACGCAATTCCCAATCCGGCCGATGGATTGATCATTTATTGCACCGACTGCAGAACGGATGGCAAGGGGGTTATGGCAATATTTATCGACGGCAATTGGAACGCATTGAAAGTCAATTGTTATCCTCCGATGACACCGATCCTACAAACACAAATCCCTTCATCGGCGGGAATCGTTTGGGACTGGAAAGGAGTACCTTATGCAATAGGATATAAATGGAATTTGACTAACGATTATGCGTCTGCATTTCCGATGGATACGGTGACCACAAAGACCGAAACCGGCCTTGCCTGCAACACCGCTTACACCAGGTATGTCTGGGCGTACAATGCTTGTGGAATTTCAACGCCGTTGACCTTGAGCCAAACTACATTAACATGTTCAATACCAATACTTTCTACAACTTCTGCTTCAGCCATTGAATCAACAACTGCAACCAGCGGCGGAGATATTTCAAAGGATGGCGGTTCTGCAGTAATTGCCCGTGGTGTTTGCTGGAGCACTTCCCAGAATCCGACAACAGGCAATTCAAAAACAAGCGATGGCAGCGGCACAGGTACTTTCACTAGTCTGATTACAGGATTAGTTCCTGGTACAACCTATTATATAAAGGCTTATGCAACCAATTCAAATGGTACTTCATATGGGACTCAGCTTTCTTTCACTACCCTTTCCGATTTAGCTTCTTTATGGCCGGGTATTGCAAGTTCATTGTCCACTTCCTCCTTGTCTATATCCTATGAGGTATTAACTGATGGTGGTTCGGCTGTAACTGCACATGGCGTTTGCTATGGTTTAGCTGCCAATCCGGATATTTTGGGGACCAGGACTGTAGCTGGATCAGGTACTGGTTCATTTACTTCAATCCTCACCGGATTGAATGCCATTACAACCTATCATATCAGGATTTATGCAACAAATAGTGCCGGCACTGTTTACGGTCCTGACCAACTTTTGACTACATGGCCCAATACGCCCACTGTCAAAACCAATGGCATCTTGTCTGATACACCCTATACAGCAAATGGTGGAGGAGAAGTCACTGACAATGGCGGTGACAACATCTCTCAAAGGGGTATTTGCTATAGTACCTCCTCCGGACCGTCAATAGCTGATTCCAAAACCTCTGACGGAACAGGGAATGGAATATTTGCGAGTTCACTTTCCGGGCTTTTACCAAATACCCTTTATTATGCTAAGGCTTATGCCACAAGTTGGCCTTCAGTTACAGGTTACGGAGATCAAGTCTCTTTTACAACAAAGTCTGATATCCCTGCACTTTCGACAACGGCTATTTCAAATACTAAAAGTACGACGGCAACCAGTGGAGGAAATATAACCTATGATGGGGGGACGCCAATTACGGTAAGAGGGGTTTGCTGGAGCATCAATGCAAATCCAACTGTCGGGAATACAAGAACATTTGATGGAGCTGGCACTGGTGTTTTCACAAGTGATGTAACACTTTTGAATCCTGGAACAACCTATTATGTCAGGGCATATGCGACAAACACCGCAGGCAAAACCGGTTATGGCAATCAAGTCACCATACAAACAAATGGTTACCCGGCACTCACTACAACCGCAATCACAAATATTTCCAATGATCATGCAAGTGGCGGTGGCAACATCGTTGATGATGGCGGTGCAACGATAACATTAAGGGGTGCTTGCTGGAGCACGAAAGAAAATCCTACTTTTAATGATTCAAGAACAGAAGATGGACCCGGAAAAGGTGTTTATTCAAGTTCAATCGCTCCCCTAATGATGGGAACCCAATATTTTGTGAGGGCGTATGCAGTCAACGCCACTGGTACATCCTATGGCAACCAAGTGTCATTTACAACGTTGGCTGGTGTACCCAGTGACGTAAGTGATGCTGATGGCAATATTTATCAGGAATTGGTAATCGGAACACAAACCTGGTTGGTCGGTAACCTTAAAACCACAAAATACAGGAATGGTGAACCAATTGAAAACATTACCCTGCAGGGAGATTGGAAAAATGCCAGTTCGGGGGCTTATTGTTGGTACAATAACGATATTACAAGGAAAGATAAAATGGGGGCACTTTATAACTTTTATGCCGTTACTGATCCACGAAACATTGCGCCTGAGGGATATCATGTGGCAACAGATGCAGACTGGGCAACCTTACGAGCCTTCCTAGGCAATAACCTTAAAGATGGATACAAGTTAATGGCTTCAGGTCCTAACGATTGGTTACCCAGTTATGGAACCAATACCACCCAGTTTACTGCCTATCCGGGTGGTTACCGGTATTTTTCTGATGGGGGATTCTATGATAGCGACTCAAATGAAAATGCTGGGATACAGGCTTATTTCTGGACAACAACTACATTTGACATCATTAAAAAACAATCAATCGGATGGTTCTTGTTTGACGGGCAAATCAATTCAGGAGCCTATGATAATACCTACGGGTTCTCAGTACGGTGTGTACACAATTAATTGTGCGGTGAAAATATTGAACGAAAATGAACATACAAAACTGTTGTAACATGAAAAAAATCAGTTTATTTACCTTACTCCTGTTAATTAAAGGCTCATTGCTTTTTTCACAGGTTGCCATAAATGTTGATGGCAGCAGCCCAAACAATTCGGCATTGCTCGATGTAAAGTCGAACAACAAAGGGTTCCTGCCGCCCAGAATGACCCGAGCGGAGATGAACGCAATCCCCAACCCTGCCGATGGGCTAATTGTATTCTGCACCGATTGCCGTATGGATGGCAAGGGCGTCTTGTCAACTTTTATGAACGGCAACTGGAACTCATTGAATTTCAATTGTTTTCCACCATCAGCCCCGGTAATGGCAACAAATACGCCATCCACCAGTAGTATCATTTGGGACTGGAAAGGGGTACCTTACGCAACTGGATACAAGGGGAACACTACCAACGATTATAGCACTGCAATGGAACTGGATACAGTGACCACGAAGACCGAAACCGGTCTGGCCTGCAACACGACCTACACCCGGTATGTTTGGGCTTACAATGGCTGCGGATATTCGCAACCTTTGACCCTGACCCAAACAACATTGGCCTGTGATGGCACTGTAACAGACATCGATGGAAATGTTTACCATACAGTTACAATAGGCACTCAAACCTGGATGGTCGAGAACCTCAAAACCACCAAATACTGCAATGGCAACCCAATAACCAATGTAACCGACAATGCCAATTGGGCGGCTTTTTCAATGGGAGCTTACTGCTGGTACAACAACGATGCTGCCACATACAAAGAAACATATGGGGCTTTGTACAATTGGTATGCGGTGGCCGATGGCCGCAACATAGCCCCTGCCGGATGGCATGTACCCTCTGATGCCGAATGGACGACACTAACAGATTTCCTTGGTGGCCAAACTGGTGCAGGGGGAAAACTAAAACAAACTGGCACAATATATTGGCCAGACCCAAATGCCAGCACCAACAGCAGTGGATTTACAGCACTTCCAGGTGGCTACCGCGACTACGGCGACGGTACGTTCAATGGAATAGTTAATTCCAGTTACTTTTGGTCCAATACTGCTGTAGGACCTGGTGATGCATGGTACCGAACACTCTACTACACTGATGCAAATGTTGGCCGCTACTATCGTTCCGTTAAGCCACGTGGGATGTCAGTCAGGTGTGTGAAGGATTGAGTGTACCAGGAAACAAGGAACATGTTTCGGTACGTTTTTGTGTATGTTGTTTTCAAGATGGTGGACTGCAACAGTTTGCTTTGTTTGGCAAGAAACGAGCTGTACCAGATAAAAGGAGGCCTCACAATAAAATGGGCAATGCGACAAAATGTAGAAATGCACCAAATGTAAGGCGTATCTTATTATAAATAAGGTAAATAAGGTTTTGGTTGGGAGTTCAATCCGTGGCTATTAAGGTTGAAAAAAAATGTAAAATAAGGTTTGTCATTTTTAACAGTATTTACCAAACAATTGATTAAACGTAGATTTGTACCAACCACCCCAGCTTCGCCACCCCTCAAAGGAGGGGAATTTGCAAGATTGATTTGTTTTTTGAATAATGACTTTAGTATGAGGTTGAAAATGAAGGTGAAATATGGTTTTACAACAAATCAGACCTTATTTATCCTTTTTTTTTACCTTAATAGCTTGATGTCGATGAGATAATCCAACCTTATTTACCTTATTCGTATTATATTGGTATTTAGTGAAGTGCAAAACAAAGGTGTTCCTGAGGCTGTAATTTTATATACTGCTTTAACCACTGTTCCCATTTAACGGTTCGAGTTTGGCTTAGTGACCAGGTGAGTGTTGATACCCTGCTTACTCAGCAAGTCACTTGGCCTAAAGGTTAATTTTCCTGGGAATTTGATACGTATGAAACATTTTATAGTTCATAACGTAATATAGATAGCGTTTCCTTTCAACAATGGAAAATATTATATATCAGGGCATTAAAAATTCAATTTATACAAATGGGCACATCAAAATTGTATAAGGTAATTTCAGTTTTACTGGTTTTGGTTTTCAACCAACCTGTCAGGAGCCAGAATGTTGTTCCAGAGAGCAAAACTGAGAAGAGTGGTTTATTCAATTACACAGGAAGTTACATTGACGGAAACTATGTTTGGGGAGGAGCGATGAACCTGGCATGGAACGAGCTAACCAACAACCTGATCAAAGACAAGATAAAATTCGAAACGGCGGATCCTACGACCCTTGTTATGGTGAACCAGTTCAACAACTCACTTTTCACAAAAAATGATCTGGATTTGTACAGCTACTACATCAAAAGCGGTTTTGGCCAGAAAACGGTTGATGCCATCAACAAGGAAACCAGGAAAAAATTCCCATCCAAAAGCTTCGCCGCTTTAACTGGTAATTTTGTTGACAGGGACATCATTGCCTATGCTTACTTTTCAAAACAGGTGTTCTATCCAATCCCATTTACAAAAACTGAAACGACATTTGAAGGAACGCCAGTTGCGGGATTCTATGCCTGGAAACACGAGGAGAGGGAAAATGTAAGAATTATACAATATACTAGTGATGAGCGTTTTATTGTCAGTCTGAAACTCAAGGACGATAGCGACCAGCTGATACTGGCCAAAGGTTACGATATGAATGATCCGGAAATGGTGGTAGCAGAAATTGACCAGAACATCGATAAGTATCCTGATTATATGGAAAGGATGGATAATTTTGCCGCACCAAAATTAAACCTTGATTATCACAGGGATTATAAAGAA
>CAIYPA010000214.1 GCA_903927965.1 uncultured Bacteroidia bacterium
GCTTTTATCGGGTTCCAATGCCCTGATGGTATTGTGTACCAGGGAGGATTTATTGCCGGGAGAAGCCGTTATTGTCTGAAAGGATTCATGTCCACGGTTATAGACCGAAATGCCCTGACCAAAAGTGCCGATCCAGATATTGCCGTCTGGACTTTCGCAAAATGATGAAACAAAGTTGTAATTCAAGCTGTTGGGATTTCCTGGATCTTTTTGGTAATGCGCAAACAACTGCATAGTGGGATCGTATTTATTGATCCCATCATTGGTGCCGATCCAATAAACCCCCGAATGGTCCTTGATGATTGAAGTGATGCTGTTATTGCCCAAACTTCCGGGGTTATTGTAAATCGACTGATATTGTGCAACTTTATTTGTGGCCAAATCGAGTATATACAATCCACCTCCCTGTGTTCCTATCCACACCGCATTTTTTTCAACAAGCAGGGAACGAAGTGCATTGTTGTTGTAATTCACTTTTTTGTTCCATTCCGACAATTCGCTGAATTTTTCTTTTTGAGGATCGAATTGAAATAATCCACTGGATAACATGAGGTTGATAAATCCCGGACTGTCCTGCCAGATGTTCCAGATAAAATCTTCAGCGATTGTACGCCGGATTTCATCTGGCACTTTGAATTGACGGAACAACTTCGATTTAGGGTTATAATTGACAAGTTGTCCATACTCCCCTCCAATCCAGAGGGTTCCTTCCTGATCAAAATACAAGGAGGAAACGGATGTAATTGTTTGTATAACCTTTTCACATGTATTGGTCTGGGGGTTAAAAGCGAAGAGTCCGTTGGTTGGGGTGCCAATCCAAATATTCCCCGATTTGTCTTCGGTTATCACACCTTTGTTCCCGTAACGGGTACTCTCTTTTTTGTCGGAAAGTAAAAAACGGTCGAAATTGTCGAGCTTCTGGTTGTAACGGTGCAAATAATTCACGGTAAGGAACCACTGCTGATTTTTCGAATCACAATACTGCGTGAGTATTGTGTTTGTCGAAAGGCTGCAAGAATCATCTATCTGTTTGGTATATTGCTTGTTCTCGACCCCATCAAAACGGTTGAGGCCATTGTTGGTCGTTACCCATAAAAATCCGGTTTTGTCCTGGACAATGCCGTTTATCCTGTTGCTTGTTAAGCCTTGACCAGTCGTGACCCTTTCAAAAGTTATTGGGGTGGTTTGGGCCATCAAAGTGGAAACCTCTAAGAGGAACAAAAAACCGATGATATTTTTGAAAAGGAGCCCCATTTTTTTCGATCTGTTAGCAATAAACAAAAATAGCTTTTTTGCCGGGATTCCTAAAACCTCAAAAGTCAATGAAATTGGACCATTATTGTATATATCACTATAATAGACACATACAAAACTATGTAATTATTCATTGTTACAATAATCCATTTAATTGCAATATTTCTCCATTGTAAAGCGAAATGTGGGTTCCTATTTTTGACCAGCAATTTACCAAACAATGATCCGCAAAAAAAATGAAAAAACGATAGAGTACCTTTTGTATGCATTGATCTGCGTACTGATGGTTGGCATATTGATCATCGCACTTTCGTGATCCTTAGTCTCCAAATTTTCAAATCAAAATAACTCTCAAAATCAATTCAATCAATGATTAATTCAATTAACAATGCACAAGCCAATTTCTGAAAAACAAAACAAATTCCGATTTGCATGGCTGCTTATGGTCATGCTTTTCATGTGCTTCAATGCGAATGCACAAAGCATTGCTGTAACGGGTAGCGTCACCGACCCCAAAGGTGAACCGCTGACAGGCGTTACAACAATTGTAAAAGGTTCCACAACAGGTACCGTTACTGATATAAACGGTAAATTTTCGCTCGCGAAAGTTCCCGCAAATGGAACTTTGGTCTTCTCGTTCATTGGGATGCAAACGACCGAGGTAGCAGTTTCGGGCAAAACGGTCATCAATGTGATCCTAAAGGACGATGCCATATCACTTGATGAGGTTGTTGCCGTAGGTTACGGAACAGTCAAGAAACGAGATGTAATTGGTTCTGTATCATCAGTAAAAGGTGAAGAATTAAAACAAGCTTCATCAACATCCTTTACCACTGCGCTGCAAGGTCGTGCTGCCGGTGTTAACATTCGCGAAACTTCAGGAACACCAGGTTCGCCAATCAGCGTTCAGGTTCGTGGGGTGAATTCGATCAATACCGGAACTGATCCGCTTTGGATTATTGATGGTATGCCTGTTTATGCCGGTAACGGATTGGGAAGGACAGTCGGTACTGTTTCTCAAAACCCCATGTCAACAATCAATCCAAACGACATTCAGTCAGTTGAGGTATTGAAAGATGCTGCTGCAACAGCTATTTACGGATCACGCGGATCAAATGGCGTTATCATTGTAACGACAAAGAGCGGAAAGAAGGAAAAAGGGAAAGGACAGGTTACATTTGATTATTCGACAGGTGTTTCAGATCTGACAAAATCACCCAGTTCATTCGGATTTGCCAATACAACCGACTGGTTTAAGATTATGGACATTGCCAAACAAAATGGTGGCCGTGGAGTTTTTGAACCAGGCGATATTTTGAATGCGAACTTCCCGACTTCAATCAGCCGTGCAGATGCTTTACTCGTCAATACGAACTGGTTTGATTACGTTTTGAGAAAAGGAAGTTACAAGGATGCCAATTTTTCATATACGCAAGGACTTGAAAAAGGGACCATTTTCGCTTCATTTGGTTATCGCTCCGACAAAGCCGTTAACGTTGGGAACGATTTCGACCGTTTAACTGGTCGTATTAATGTTGATTTGGAACCTGTCAAGAATTTCAAGACAGGGGCTAAACTTAATTTGATGTTTACCAATAACTTCAGAAATAAAACAGACAATGCGAATCCTGGTTATTCAACTGGTAATGTGGGAGGTTTTGGTTCTGCGATTATGGGTGAATTGCCCTGGTATCCGGTCCTTGATGCTACAAATCCTTCCGGATATTGGAACCCGGGTGCAGGAAACCTGGCAGTTATTTCAAGACGCGATCTGATGCTTGATAACAAAAAAACCTACCGTGCATTGGCAAATATCTATGCCGAGTTTGATATTGCCAAAGTCAAAGGTTTATCTGTTCGCGGGGAAGCTGCAACGGATATCATTCAGGATAATGCTACAAACTGGATCTCAGGTACTGTGTTAAATTCAGGACAGACTTATGTATATGAGGGGGCAATTACCAGAAATTCTTACAATTACAATGCATTTCTAAAATACAATACCACATTTAATGGGAAACATAGCATCAACGCGGTTGCCGGAACAGAATCCCAGTTGACCAGTCAATATACCCGTGAAATGGAAGGTCGGAATCCGGTCGGATACAATCAGGAGCTGGGTAGTACATCCCCTGGAATAAAAGATACAGAGCAGGGATATACAGGAGATGAAAGGTATATCAGATCCTATTTTGGTCGTGCCAATTACAATTATTTGAGCAAATATATGCTTGGTGTAAGTATGCGCCGTGATGGTTCATCTGCCTTTTCAAGCGATGTTCGTTGGGGTAATTTTGCGGCCCTCTCTGCCGGTTGGCTTATTTCGGATGAAAAATTCTTCGCGCCAATTAAAAAAACCGTTAACATGTTGAAACTACGTGGTAGTTTTGGTCAAACAGGAAATCAATCCATCCCAGGCAGCAAGAATATCAACACGTTGATCAACAGTTCATCCTACCGTTATGGCACTGCTGATATCATGAGTGCAGGAACTGCAATTTCGATAGGAAACAGTGCAATCACCTGGGAAACAACAAACAGTTACGATGTCGGTTTCGATTTTGGACTGTTGAATAACCGCATTACAGGTTCAGTCGCTTATTATATGCAGAAAGTCTCAGATATGTTGCTTCAAATATCAACTCCACCTTCAGCTGCCATTGGTAGCGTCTATGGAAATGTAGGAGATATGAAAAACTGGGGTTGGGAATTCAGTGTCAATTCGGTCAATATTGACAAAAACGATTTTAAATGGAATACATCGTTTAACTTCTCGACCAATAAAAATAAAATTCTGAGTTTAACTCCTGAGATGGAACGCCAGAAAGGCAGTGTACTCTACAAGGGAGGGCGTTTGGGACTCTTCAAAATGAGTGAATATGCAGGCATAGATCCGCAGCGTGGTGTACATATGATCTGGGAAATTGACCAGGCCAAATACAACGCAACAGGAGCTTTTGTACGCACAGGTCGCAAAATACCTTTCACAGATACCAATTCAACATTGAATGAAGTGGTTTTAACTGACAAATCGAGTATTCCTACTTTCTACGGAGGTATAGACAACACATTCTCATACAAGGGCTTTGAATTGGGTATTTTCTTCACTTTCTCAGGAGGCAACTACATTTATAACTCCAGGGAAAAAGAGTGGACAGCTCCTTCAAATGGTTACTGGATGAAAAAAACAGATTTGTTGACCAAGTCATGGACGACACCCGGTCAGACCGATGCCAAATATCCCCTCTTGTTTATGGAAGGATTTGCTCCTGCCACGACTGCCTGGGATTTGAACGCTATCGATCCAAATACCAATCTTACTGGCTGGTGGAAAAATCCGGACATTAACAATCTGGTGAATCCAACCGCAAAAGAAACTTATGACAAAAACGGAGCACGTCAATTAACCAAATACCTCGAAAAAGGGGACTATTTGCGCCTAAAATCTTTAACCATTGGATATAATATTCCAAAAAAATTGGCTGCCAAAATGTACATGGAAAACCTGAAAGTATATGGCTCTGCCACCAACTTGTTGACTTTCACCAATTACACAGGTTTTGACCCTGAAACAGGGGCAAACCCATCCATCTTACCATCGGTTAAGACATTTAGTGCCGGTGTTACGGTCACTTTTTAATTGAAATTTTAAAATTTGAATGATCATGAAGATATTAAATGGCCTTAAAACAACAAAGTTGGTGTCAGTGATTGCTTTGACTTTGTTACTTACCGTTGCCGGATGCAATAATCAGGATTTCTTTACATTGGATGCTCCTCCGGTAACTTCGTGGAAAACAATTCCGGACATGGAGATGGGAATCGCCAATGCATATCGCCTTACAATAGTCCAGAATGAAAGTGCTTGCTGGAACTTTATGCCTTTTGTACATTTTGGACAAAGTGACATCGTAAGGGAAATCAGCGTAAATGGTGGATGGAACTCAAATGTTACCTATTCGAGGGATTTCCAACAAAGGATTACCCAGACTGATAAATATGCAATCTGTTATTCTGTGATCCTGTATTGCAATAACATACTCGATTTCATCGCTAAGAATCCTTTTCCCAATGCTTCCGAAATTGATAAAACAAAGAATATCGCAAGGATACAAGGTGAAGCACTGTTCTTAAGGGCTTTGGCTTATTATCATCTGGTAACCTGGTATGCACCTGCATACGATCCAACGGGTGCCAACGACACCAAATTGCTTACGTTACGACTTGTAACCCCTACAGTGCTGGATCTGGCATTGGACAATACCCCTGTTTCAACGAAACTAATTTATGATCAGATTGTTAAAGATTTCACCGATGCAAAAGCACTTCTTCCGTTAAAATGGGAAACCGGCATGAACAATGCCTATAAATTCGGAAGGGCCTCGAAACATGCAGCTGGCGCATACCTTGCACGAACGTTGATGCTGATGGGCAAATACACAGAAGCATTGGCCGAACTGGATGGCGTGCTAAATGACTCATCTGCACCACGTACACTCGAAGTTGACCCCGAAACCAACTGGATCAACAACAATGCAACAGCCGCCTGGACAAGCACCGAAGTGGTTTGGTACGGTTTCTATGCCGACATCAACCTTGCTACCAATTTCAGGCACAATCTGATGTTCCATTATTTCGACAATGTGATCTTCCCCAATGTTGACGACTGGCGCGATTGGTGGATCTGGTCCCTCAATACCAAGACGGTTAAACGAGTTGGTATGATGGCTGATGACAATTCCATTCCTGCAAGTTGGGCCAATGACAAACGCGCAAAACTGTTCCACCGCTGGGAAGGTTATGACAATACCTTGCCTTCAACAACCAAATACAACTATACCTATCTTGTGAACCGCGCCTTTGAAGGCAGGGTTGGCAAAGCGGACCCGGTTTACATGAGCAAGAAGTATTTCAGGGTTCCTTTGGTTGGACAGTCAAAAACTGCTGCTCCTCAGAACCTCCCGATCATCCGCTCTGCAGAATTGTATTTGTGGCGTGCTGCCTTAAAGCAGGTCACAAACAAAGGGGGTCAGGCTGCTGATTTGAACCTTGTACGCCAACGCGCATGGGATGTAGCAAAAAGTGGTGCTTATGTACCTCTTACCGATGCTCAGGCTACCTGGGATTTAATTGACCAGGAATGGATAAAGGAGATGTCATTCGAGGGCGACCGTGTGATCTGGTTGCAGATGTTCAAGAAACCGATTGGTCCTGGCGATCGTACAGGTGCAGATGTTGCCGCCCCATATCCAAATTTCTTCTATCCAATCCCGCTCAGCGAAACAGATTTCAATCCAAAAATCTAATTTAGTCCGATGAAAAATGAAAGGTTATTCAAATTTGGGTAACCTTTCTTTTTAACAGAACAAGATTTGCGGCTGGCGGCTAGCAATTGGCAACAGGCGGCTGGCTAGCTGCACGAGCTTCAATGATGATCGTATTTCAATATATTCCTATTTATTTTTTTATTTCTCATCGCGGATCGCAAAGATAAAACCGCAAGGATCGCAAAGATTTAAAATAATGGCAATTAACTTTGCGACCCTTGCGATACCTTGGCGTACTTTGCGTTAAAAAAGCCTTTTGGGACAGCCTCTGGCATGAATAAAATAGAAAGCTCAGGAGCCCTGAAAGCGGTCAACACAATCCTATAAACGAACAAATCTCTCATCATCGATGAACCCGTCCAAACGATTGCAAACTCTGAACCGTCGCGCTTTTGTGCGTAGGTTGGGAATTACGGCTTCGGGAATTGCCATCTTACCCTCTTTAAGCTTAGGTGCTGCTCCTGAAAGCAATGGTTTCTCCGATGGGTTCTTATCCAATCCAACTTCCTTTGATTTTCAGAATGAACTGGTGCGATTGAAAACCCCGGTACCGGGTCCTGCCGGATCATTCATCGTAAAACAAGAAAATACCGAAACACCTTACCAGATTGAAGAAATTAACGGAAAACAACATTTGTGGGTGTGTACCAGTTTTGCCCCAAATTCGAGTTATCATTTTGAAGCAGCACCCGGCGTTCCAAAGAAATTTTCAAAAAAAGTAATCCTTCAAAAAAATGACAATTGCTATCTTATTGAAAATGGACATATTTGCATAAAAATTCCTGTCAAAGCCAAATCAAATATCCCTTCCCCGATTCATTCCATCAAACTGGCTAATGGTCAATTTGTAGGAACCGGTTTCTGGAAGACAAATAAAAAACTTAAAAAATATTCGGTTACCGTAGTTGGCGACGGGACACTTTTCGCGAAGTTCCGACTACGTTACGACTTTGAAGCTGAGGCATACGATAACAAAGGGATTCCTCCATTTGCAGAATTTGAGATTAAGCTTGCTCCTGAATGGAAACATGTATCAATCTTTGAACGACATGAAATGGGTCAGGATGATTATTGGGAATTCGTGATGAGCGATGGCTGGTCGCCCAATATTGGCATCAGTAAACAATTCAATCCTGGTCCTGGTGGTGATAGTGCAATTGAAGTCCCCCCAATGGACCGCCCATTGTTGCCGATCAAAAATGTTTGCTATTCCCCAGAATTATACATTAACCTGATCCCCCGGTGGAACCAACATTTTAAGGATGGCTGGGCGTTTGCAGTTACTGATGGAAGCCTGCATTTAAGTGCAGTCGCAGTAAAGGCAAGTCAATGGGAATGGCCACACGACAATCACCTCCAATGTGTTGTGAAACCTGAAGGAGATTATGCAGGTATCCGCTGTTCAACCTGGAGAGGTCAACGGCTTTGGTGGCTTGCCCCATCTTTGATCCCTGTTGATACTGAATATATCCGTAAAAATATCTGGGAAAACCTTGACAAAATCAACCATGAGTATGTGTTGGACTGGCCCGGAAAGGCTACGAAATGGTGGAGTGTAAATCCCTATGATTCAGAGCAGACCAATCCAACCCATACAATCAGGCAGATTGGTAAAGCTGCGTTGAAAAATGCAGGTAATCCTGCCGATGAAACAACTTTGATCCGCTTTCAGACACTGATCCATCCCGATTGTTTCGGGAGCTATTGGAATCATTTTTCACCTGAAAATCCTAATTTTTTTACCGATTACAACCTTGTCCCGATTGCATTGGCAACCAATCTGAAAGATCACCCTCAGTTTGAAAGGTTCAGGAAACTGGCCGAATATAAGTTCAGGGAAGATCTTTATCATTCGGTCACGTTACCAGGTGGTGCCGGACAGGAATGTCCTGGATACAGCCATTATGGGATGTCGCTGTGGCGCGAAATTGTGGCCATGGGCGAAAAGCACTTGAATTTCGATATGAGATTTATAAATCCCCGACTTGAGGCATCTGAAAAATGCTATCAACGAATGAGTTATCCTGATGGAAAAATTCGTCGGGGTTCACCTGTCGGTGATTCCCATCCCGACCGGGCTGGCAATTCCGGTATGCCAGAGGTAATAGTTGATGTGAATGTGTTGAAGAATTGGCAAACGGAAGAGTTGCCCGGCTTTGGTGTGATTTTTACCAACAGACCAGGAACTGAAAACGAAACCTACCTAAGCTTTAAAAGTGGTCCCAACCGATGTCATTACCATGGGGATCAGCTTGCATTTCATTATTGTGCCAATGGCCGTCCGTTGGTGGTTGACCATCATTGCAGTTACCATCCGCGTGCCGGTCAGGAACACATGCACAACCGGCTCGCATTTTTTACCGATGGGATACCTTATGCGAACATGGATGGTTACGAGCATTTGTTGGCTGTGAAAACATCCGATCAGGTGGACATCGCTGTCGGGGAAGTGGAGGGCAGGCGTTTAAGGGAAGTACTGCCATTGCCTCCCGAAGCCTGGGATGCGAGTTACCCTCAATTGCAATTTTCAAAGCCATTGACTTACAGGCGAACAGTTGTCTTTGTAAAAAATGGTCGGCAGGACTATTTTGTTTTCCGGGATCAATATTGGGCCAACCGGCATCTAAGTGCAGCATTCTGCTTGCATACTTATGGCAATTCTCCGGTCCGGAAGGGTGAACTGATTGATTTTGGAAAGCTTACAGTTTACTGCAACCATCCTGAATTTACAATGAAAAACTTTGATTGGTCGCACGACAATGGTGGGCATGAAGCAACAAAAGGAATCCGGCTTGAAATTTCTGGTCAGTTTGGTGAGATGATCACAGTGCTATATCCTGGTTCGGAACCACCGGTCATTGAACAAATAGCTGGCGGCGTAAGGGTTGGTGATGATAGGATTGTATTTAAAGGCGCTCGCCCAACCTATGGCGATGACCTGGAAGCGGTAAATGTGAGCAGATCGGAAAAAACACTTTTAAGTTTATGTGGTAAAGAAATTGATTTTAATCGTTCGCAGGGAGAGATTGGCTTGTTTGTTCCCGATGCAGGTTATCCTTTTGGGGATATTCCAGGGTGGTTGGCGAAACAACGATCAAAGAAACCAGATTGGGCTAAAGGGATATAAAACAAATCTTTGCGTAACCTTGCGTACTTTGCGAGACACAAAAAAAAATCACGCAAAGCCCGCAATGATCGCAAAGAAAAATGGTCAAAAACCTTTGCGAAATCTGGCGTGCTTTGCGAGACATAAAAAAAGTTTCGCGCAAAGACCGCGGAGAACGCAAAGAAATCAGAAGAAAGAAATTAGAATATGGTTAAGAAATTTGGGGCAAGTATTTATCTGATTTTGGGACTGTTACTGAGTGGTTTCGGACAGAATCCTAACGATCCTGGTTCATGGCTAAAGCAGATCGATGGGAAAGCCTCGCTCCGGTTTACCCGTCATAACTATGATTTTTATAACCGGCCGGAAGAGACCCTTCTCGTGCTGGTCAATGGATCGACCCCAAAGCAGGAAATAACCTTTCAATCAGGAATATGGAGTATTGATCGTCAGACGAGTGTTCCTATTGACCGGCCAGATGCGCTTGAAGTTGAATACCATTTTGCTTTAAAGAAAGGTGCTGCTCCTCAAACAAGTATCTCCATCGATTTTACCTTCGCCAACTGGTCGAAATCGAATTATGTACTTTTACCGGCTGCAGCCTATAATGGCAACCGGTTCGAATCACGCCGGATCCGCTATTCTCCGAAACTATTGGACTCGCGCGATATTGGTCCCGATAAGCCGATGATTATTTCAGATGTGCCACGTCTCAACATAAACGATGGCCCATCAAGAATTCAGGAGCGGTCGGGTTCGATGAGCGTTCCCGCAATTGGCTTTCAATCCGACACTTCCAAAACAGGCTTTTGGTTGCTCACCCATCAGGCTACGAAATTTGGCGATACCGGAATCAGCATCGAAGAATCGCGTGACCGTAAAACTGCGGTGATCAGTCTGACCGTTCCGGTAGTCAGGGAGAATTACCAATATACGATTGCAGATAATCAGGCAGCATCAAAAGACAAAGCCCCTGACTTTAAAGAAGGTGACGAAATCACGTTAAAATTCAGGCTGTATTCGTTTCACTCACCTGATATTCAGGGATTGTACGACCGCTTTGCCGAAATCCGCAAGGATCTGGTTGGTGAAACCAGGATCAGGCCAACGATCCCATTTTCAGCTTGTTTTGAAGTTCAGGAAAACAAGTTTAACGAACAGAACTGGGAGAACGAACATGGTTACTATTCGGTGGGAATGCGCGAGAATTTCCTTCAGGATTGGCAAATTGGTTGGACGGGCGGAATGATTTCGACCTATCCTTTGCTCTTTGCAGGAAATGAAATGAGCAGGAGTCATGTGATCCGGAATTTCGATTGGTTATTCCCGAACGGGATTTCCCCTTCAGGTTTCTTCTGGGATTCTGGTGAGAAGGGGACCAAATGGTATGGTGGCGATATCCGCAAACCCAATACAAAAGATTGGCACCTGATCCGCAAAAGCGGTGATGCCTTGTATTACATTGTCAAACAACTGGTGCTGATGGAGAAACAAAATATCCCCGTTAAGCCTGAATGGAAAAAAGGGGCACAGACCGTCGCTGATGCATTTGTGAAACTTTGGGACAAATGGGGGCAGTTTGGGAATTTTGTTGATAGCAACACGGGCGATGTTGTGGTAGGTGGTTCAACCAGTGGTGCCATTGTTCCGGCTGCGTTGGTTTTGGCTGCCGGCTATTTTAAAAATCAGAAATATCAGCGTATTGCGTTAGCTTCAGCTGAAAATTATTATAAAAATTACATTAAGAAAGGGATTACATGTGGTGGTCCGGGCGATGCCATGCAAAATCCCGACAGCGAATCTTCGTATGCCATGCTCGAATCGTTTATGCTCCTTTATGAATCAACACAAGATAAAAAATGGCTTGTCAGGGCGGAGGAGATGGCCAATCAATTTACAACCTGGGTCATGCCCTATGATTACGTTTTTCCAACAAATTCGACTCTTGGAAAACTCGGCGTTCAAACAACCGGAACTGTGGGCGCCAATACGCAGAACAAACATGGGGCTCCCGGTATTTGCACCCATTCAGGTATTGCGTTATGGAGGCTTTTCAGGGCAACCGGTAAAATTCAATACCTTCAGCTTTTACACGAAATTGCTGCTACGATGCCCCAATATCTGTCACATCCGCTCCATCCGATTGATAAGATGAAAATCGGGTGGATGTCGGAAAGGGTCAGCACCACCGACTGGCTTGAAGGGATTGGCGAACTCATGTACGGTTCAACTTGGGCCGAAACCTCCCTGATGTTATCTTATATTGAATTGCCAGGTGTTTATATCCAACCTGACAAATCGTTTGTATTCGCAATTGATCATGTTGAAACACAAATCACCAGGGATAACACCAAGTCATTGACCGTGAAATTTTCAAATCCCACAAAAGCAATAGCTAAAGTAAAAGTCTTTGTGGAATCTTCAGTTCAGGCAAAAATTCCTTTGGGAGAAAACGCTCTTTACAATTGTTTGATTATCAATTTACAACCTGGGGAAAGTAAAGAAATGAAATTCGGGAAATAAACAATTAGAAATTAGAAATTAGAAATTCAGGAAATAATTAGAAATATATGGAAATGAAATTGACCAAATTATTTTGCCTTCTAATGATTTTGATGCCTTTTTTAAATCTGAAAGCTCAGCGAAATGTGTCGGCAATGACCGACCCACTGAAGGTCGTTCAGCTGATCGGTGACAAACTGATCCGCGATACCCCTTTCAGGTTCGGGTTGGCAATTCCCGATAACAATCAGTTATTCAATGGCATACAATTTGTGGATTTTGGCAGGACGTTTGGAACTTTTCAACCCGCTTTGGCTTATGCCTATACGAATCTGAGCGTAAAAGGAGATATGGAGTTGACAATACAAACCGCCCATAACGATGGCTGCAAAATCTGGTGTAACGGTGAATCCGTTTATGTTAAACGCGGAAAGCAAAAACCTGAACTTAAATTTGAGGAACGGAGTGTTGAAATGGCCGGACACTTCAATGTACAATTGAAAAAAGGGGCGAACAGTTTGCTGATCAAGTCGGAAACCTTTGGTGACGAATGGGTGGTCTATCTTCAACCTCCGAGTTTAAAAGGCGCTGTTGTTTCCGATTCTGGAAATTATCCGGAGATCGGTCTTAAAACAGTTCCCGATGTTGACCCAAAAATTGCAGCATTGACCAACTGGCTTGTAATCGGGCCGTTTGCCAATGCCGATGGAAAGGGAATAGACATGTCCTACCCGATGGAAAAGGAACTGATCTTTGGTAAAATGTATCAGGGAATTGACAACCCGATTACCTGGACAATCCCAAAATTGGAGGTGCTTGGCGAATTGATCGATCCGAAACCGTGGGGAACCAATTACACTTGGAATTACCACAATGGCGGAGTGGCATGGGCAATGCAGCAATTGAAGGAAGTAACAGGAGAAACAAAATACAACCAGTACGCCACAAACTTTTGTGATTTCCAGATCAACAATTCCCCGTTTATCAACTATCAAGTAAAGACTTTACGGGCAGTCAACTCCGCAAACAATGGGTATCTGTTTTCGCCATTGCTCGATTTCACGCTTGCCCCGGCACTTCCGTTTATTTATAAACTCCGGAAAGATCCAACATTTAGCAACAGGGAGGCATACGAAAAATACATTGGCAGGATGCTCAAATATGCCAAAGACGGACAGGTGCGTTTTCCGGGATCGAATATCTATACCCGGCTTACACCCGAAAAATACACCACATGGGTTGACGACATGTTCATGGGAATTCCATTCCTTGTACAGGCATCCCAATATGCTTCTACACCCGAAGAAAAGAAATTATATTTAGATGATGCAGCCAATCAGGCTGTTAAATTCAACGAACAGGTTTGGGACAAGGAAGCCAATCTCTATATGCATGCCAAATATTCCGGGAGGGATGTAAAACTTCCACATTGGTCACGGGCCAACGGATGGGGAATCTGGGCAATGTCGGAAGTATTGATGGTGCTTCCAAAGAACCATCCGAATTACAAGCCGATACTTGAACATTACCGCAAGCATGTCGATTCATTGGTTAAGTTACAGAATCAGAATGGTTTCTGGTTGCAAGTGCTTGATCGACCTGATTCTCGTGAGGAAGTCTCCGGAACTGCTATCTTTACGATGGCCATTGCACGTGGCATCACAAATGGATGGCTTAACGAAAAGAAATACAAACCATTCGTCTTAAAAGGTTGGGAAGCGATAAAAACCCAGATCGAACCCGACGGGACAGTCCACAACATCTGCTATGGCACCATGTGTTCCGAAGATGTGAATTATTACATGAACCGTCCGTTCTACGACAACGACACCCATGGATTGTTTGCAGTGTTGTTTGCCGGCATCGAAATGTTTAAATTGCAATCAATTAAATAGCTACCTTTGAAATATTAAAGTACAAGCCATTGAAAACATTCGGTAATATTTTGATTTTGGGTGTATTACTTTTATCAGAAATTGCTTATTCACAACAAATTAAAGTAATCTCTACTTCTGCAGCAGGTGACCGTTTGGCCATTAAGGAAAAGGTCGATTTTGATGTGAATCCTGTACTTTCGAAAGATCCCATGCTTGCCCTTGACAAAAATGAAATCCTCGTTCAACCCGAATGGAAGTTCCAAAAGATGGACGGTTTTGGGGCTTCATTCCTGGAAGCCGGGATGATTTGCGCCAATTCTTTGGATATCAAGAAGAAACAAATGCTCTTTGAATCCTTGTTTGACACAATACATGGAGCAGGTTTTTCGGTCATGAAATCCCCAATTGCCGGAAACGATTTTATGTCGGCGGGCGGATGGTATTCTTATAACGACACTCCCGATGATCTGGAAATGAAAAACTTCAGTATCGAAAGGGATTTAAAGCCCAATGGGTTAATCTCTTACATCAAAGAAGCACGTAAATACGGAAAATTCCAGATTCAGTCGCCCATGGATTACCCTCCCGATTGGATGCTCACCAATGCCAACGAACAATCGAAACAGGATGTCGATGAAAAGTACTTCCCGGCATTGGCAAAATACTATTTGCGTTATATTCAGGAGTATAAAAAGCAAGGTGTAAAAATCGATTACCTTAGTCTTTTTAACGAACCGGGCATCTATACCAAAATCAACTATTCAAAAATTGCAACGTTGCTTTCCGACCACGTTGGGCCTCTCTTCAAAGAAAACCAGGTTGATACGAAGATTCAAATGTGTGAATCCAATCACCGTTTGTATGGGTGGAATTATTTTCCGCAGGTCCTACAAAACAAAAAGACTGCCCAATACATTGGGGGACTTGCCTTTCATGGATATGATTATGGCCGCAACTTTGATAAAATCGCACAATTAAGGCAGAATTATCCCCAATATCCAATCTGGATGACAGAAGTTTGTCATGCTTATGTTTGTGGATATCCCAAAACGAAACCTCTGCCGAACTACGATTATGCAGATGGCGATTTTTGGGGAAACGAAATCATCTCTGACCTCGAATCGGGAGTTTCGGGCTGGATCTACTGGAATATGGTTCTGGACGAAAAAGGAGGTCCCTGGTTGGTTTCCGAAGTGCACGGCGATCCCGAACCAAATGCACAACAACCTGTGGTAGTTGTGAATCGGACAGACAAATCCATTCATTACACAGCCCTCTATTACTACCTCTCCCATTTCAGCAGGTACGTCCGTCCGGGTTCTATCCGTATCGGAACCTACGAAAACATGGAAGGGATTCGGGTTATTGCATTTTTAAGTCCTGAGAACAAGGTCATATTGCAGGTCTTGAACAGTACCGACCAAAACAAGGAAATCAAAATCCGGATCAATAACCGGCGAACAAGCCTGACCATTCAGGCCGCCTCAATAAATACATTAATATGGTAGAATCAATAGTTAATTAGCTGAAATGGGATCTTATGGATCTTTGTGAAACTTTGAGTCTTGGTGTCTTAATGGCGGAAAAGAAATAGGTCACAACTTGTCCCGATTTTTCGGGAAAGCCACTAAGATCACAAAGAAATAGCCTTAATAATACATATATAATTGAATTATAATAGATTAACTTTACTAATTTTAAATAGATGAACAATCTGATCCCTTTGTTTCTCTTGCTCCTGATCTCAGTATTTGTATCTGGTCAGCAGAAAAACACCATTCTCCAACCTGTAAAACTTACCGCACAGGAGATTGAAGAGGTGTTAAAGGAAATCGAAAAAACCGATCCGAAATATGACCCTGATGTTCATCTGGTCTGGTCAACTCAATCTGTTCATTACCATTCCGATGTGAAGCAGGAAACCAAAGTCCATAGCACAATGGGATCATTGAACTATGCCGTAGCCCTGCTCGATTCGCGGAAACCAGAATTCAGGGAACGTGCTTTTGATGTGCTGCGCGCCGTAATCGCCCTTCAGGACCAAAACCCCGCTTCAAAAACCTGTGGTGTTTTTCCTTACACGCTCGAAGAACCTCTCGCAACAAAAAAGTCACCGGCCGACCGCAACTGGGCCGATTTCTGCGCTGTACCGATCATCAGCATCATTAACAACCACAACGACATCCTGCCTTCAGACCTGAAGGAGAAAACTAAACACGCGCTTTTACTTGCTGCCAAAGAAATAAAGATGCGGGATGTAAGACCCGATTATACCAATATTTCTCTGATGGGATTGTATGTTTGCTACATGACAGCCGATATGTACAACGATCCCGATCTGATGGTTTATGCCCGTGGCCGACTGAAATCTTTCTACGACTGTACACTCCTGAACAAAGGGTTCCTTGAGTACAACAGCCCTACCTATTTCAAATTGTCTTTAGATGAAGTGTTACGTCTAAAGGAACATGTTATCAATCAAGAGGATAAAGCTAAGTTGGATTTCATTTACAATACTGGTTGGAGCATCATTGCAAGGCATTATCACCAGCCATCGGCACAATGGTCCGGTACTCACGGAAGGGCATACAGTGTCTTGTTGGCTCCTGCTACCTACAACTGGCTCTATGCTTCATCAAATGGGTTGGTCAACCCTGAAATTTCAGGTGGATATTCCAAAGACCAGAATCCAATTTTAAAACACCGGATTCCTGAGAACCTGCTACCCTACTTTACCACACCAAAACTACCGCGTATGGAAATCGACACCTTTATCCGTGGCGGACAAAAGATTGAATTGAATCCAATGGTCTCTTATCAGGAAAGCGACAAAGGGGTTTGGATCACAACCAAAGAGATCATCGGCAAATCTTATTTGACGAAAGACTTTGTCTTGTCCTCGGCCAACCAGTCGTGTTTGTGGAACCAGCGTAGGCCATTGATTGCCTATTGGGGAACGCCTCAAAAACCAGTCTCCATGCAGGTCAGGTTTCTGCACGACATGTACGATTACGCTTCGGCAAATATTTTCTGTTCTCAGGATTCGACCCATGTTTTGGGAGCCATCAATTTCACCACCAACGGCGGCGACAAGCATGTTACCATTGATGTGATCAAAAATGGCACAATTAAAGCCACTGATCTGCGTTTGAGGTTCGAGTTCACTGGTGATTTAAGCAGCATCAGTTTTGCGCCCACCAACCTAAAAAGTAGGGTGGTAACTGGTACTTCAGGCAAGGTGAATTTCAGGATCGAACTGTCTGTTGTGAAATTCGGGAATACTAACGGTAACCTGTCCGTTGGTGGCGATGAAAAGAACAAGTGGATCGATTTTGGGATCTATTCAGGAGCTGAGAAGGAATTTAATTTTGAAAAGATCAATGAAGCCGTTATCGGATTTTTGGTGTCCATAAATGACGCTATAACCAGGCAGTCATCTCCTGTAAAAATTCAGGAATCAGAGGGTTACATGAATTTGACGTGGAATGGCTTGCAGGTTAAGGCACTCACAAAACCATATTCCGAGAAGGTCTCACTCGTTTTGAAATAGTACCCCATTACATTAAAATTCATGTGTATCTCCTAATATAAAAATCTCGGTCATGAACCTAAAAGTCAAATTAACATTTTTCTTGTTTCTTTTGTTCCAATTAGGAGCCCGGGCTGGTATCAATATCAACATCAGGCAATTTGGAGCCGTTAATGATGGCACGACCTTGAATACCAAAAAGATACAGTCGGCCATTGATAGCTGTTATCATATGGGAGGGGGAACGGTGAACTTCCCAAAAGGGATTTACCTGATTGGTACCATCGTACTAAAGACCAATGTCACAATTCATCTGGAGGCTGATGCTGTATTGCTCGGTAGTCCAAATCTGTCTGATTATACGTTAAGTGACTCTTTTAAAGCAGAAAAAAACAGGTATGTGAATCCGAAAGGACAGGCATTGATTTATGCATTTGGTTCAAAAAATATCGCCATTACCGGTCAGGGAACGATTGACGGCCAGGGACAGTTTTTTGAGGCGATGTCACGACAGGAATCCATACCCGTGTTCAGGGGAGAAGCTGTCGCGAAGAAGGTTTATCCTCCGCGGCCCAGATTAATCGAAATGATTGGATGCAATAACATCAACATCAAAAATGTCGAGGTTAAAAACTCGCCAAGTTGGGGCGTTCATTTAATTGGCTGTGAATCTGTATTCATTGATCAGTTGCGGCTTGATTCTCATGTGAGGCCGAACAATGATGGTATTGATATCGAATCCTGTAAAACTGTTTTTATTTCCAACTCGTCCATTTACAGTGATGACGATGCCATTTGCTTCAAGAGTAGTATCGAAGGGTTGCCGGTGGAAAATGTAGTGGTCACCAACTGTATTTTACGAAGCAATTGCGCGGCAATAAAATTTGGGACACCCTCTGCTGCAGGATTTCAAAATATTTCAGTATCCAACTGTACGATCTACGATTGTGCACAGGATGCGATTAAATTTATGGCTGTTGATGGCGGAATTGTCGAAGACATCAACATTTCTAACATTACCATGCACAACGTCGAAGGGCCTATTTTTATGCGCCTGGGAAATATGGGAAGGAAAGTGCAACTCAATGGATTTGAAGCCTATCACCAAACAGCACTACCACTTTCACCGGTTGGCATCATGCGAAACATCCGGATTTCAGGAATTACTGCAACCATGAAAACCGTTGATATTCAGGATTCCATGTTGAGAGTGGCCTGGGATAAAATGGCAGTGCTGGGTATTCTGATTACTGGTATTCCCGGGCATTACATTGAAGATGTAACATTCAATGACATACAACTGATTTATCCGGGCGGAGGCAGTAAGGAACATGCTTTAAATAAAGTACCTGAAAATGAAGATATGTATCCGGAGCAACATTTCTTTGGTATCTTGCCATCTTATGGGGCATATGTCCGTCATGCCAAAGGAATAGTTTTTAATAATGTCCGGTTTAAACTGGCGGGTCAGGATTTTCGTCCGGCAATTGTAACCGAAGATGTTGAAAACCTGGAACTTGTCAACGTTAGTGCGGAGGTTGACAAGGAAACAGAAGCCATAGTCCGAATGGTGAATACCAAAAATGTGTTGATCAGCAATTGCCGATCCTTAAGCAAAACAACGGCTTTTCTGAAGTTGGAAGGGAAAAAAAGCGGAGATGTATTCATGCTTTCGAACGACTTCAGAAATGTGAACAAGCCTTATGTTTTGGATAAGAATATATCTTCAAATGAGATTAAGATTCAGTAAATAAAGCATTAACGCCAATATAATCAAAAATTATGAATGTTAAATTTTCACTCTCCTGTTTGATTTGTCTCCTTCTGCTTTCATGTTCGAAATCCGGTTACCGCGACGAACACATTCAATATCAAAAAGTGCAGCTCTCTCCTGAGGAGAAGAAAATCGTCGATGAATCACTGAAAGGAATGCACGAAGTGTATGACCCTGAGATGAAGATGCTCACCTCAAAACTGAACGGATACAACTATCACACCGATGCCACAGTCGGAGTTTTCCATCAGGTCCGTTCCTCATTTTCGTATGCCGTTCTTTTATTGGATCTTGGTGAGGAACAATATACGCAAAGGGCTTTCGATGTGATTGAAAAAACAATTACTTTGCAGGATCAGGATACTACTTCCAAATCGTGTGGTGTATGGCCCTATTACATGGAGGAGCCATTGTCCACCAAAAAATCACCCATCGACTTTAACTGGGCCGATTTTAATGCAGTTAGTTTGCTGGATGTCTGGATGGGACATGAAAATCAGATTCCTGCCGGGCTGAAACCCAAAATTAAAAATGCCTTGATTCTGGCAGCAAAATCAATTCAGAAGCGAAACGTAACCCCCAGCTACACCAACATTGCCATCATGGGAACCTATGTGACCTACATGGTTTCACATTTGTTTGAACTGCCTGGGATGAAAACCTACACTCAGAACAGGTTGAAATCATTTTACGATTACACACTCGACAAAGGCGGGTTCACTGAATACAACAGTCCGACCTATACCATCGTTGCTCTGGATGAACTGTTCCGCATGAAAAGCCACATCATCGAACCTGTTGCCAAGCAACAAATTGATTCATTGTATTCCATTGGATGGCAAACCATTGCAAGGCACTACCATCAGCCAAGCGGTCAGTGGGCCGGACCGCACAGCCGATCGTACAGCACACTTGTAAAACCAACATTCTATTCGATTTTGAAAGAAGCTTCGAATGGAAGAATTGATGTCGGAATAGAAGAAAAACGTAGCGATGTAAAAATCAAACACCAGATTCCGGAATACCTGATGCACTATTTCCTTTCGCCCGAATATCCGCGGATTGAAAAAGATGTGTTCGAAAAACTGGAACCACAAACTTTGGGTACCTGCTATCTGAACAAGGACTATGCACTTTCAACAGCCAATCGATCCAGTTTGTGGAACCAGCGCCGTCCATTCCTGTTGTACTGGGGCTCGGTTCAGTCTCCAAAATACCTTCAGGTAAGGTTTATGCACGACGATTACGACTTTAGTTCTGCCACCCTATTCTGTCAACAGCAAGGAAATAGAGTCCTAGCAGGTCTTAATTTTGTCTCCAACGGTGGCGACAAACACATCAGCATCGATCGTCTTAAAGATGGAAAATTCAAGGCGAAAGACCTTCGTTTGCGTTTCGAATTTGGAAATATTGCCAATACCGAAGTACTTACAATCCCAACCTCCACCAATGATCCATTCAATTTTGCTATTGATCAGATGCAATTTTCCATTCAGTTGTATTCCGCAGAATTGAATGGTCTGAAAGGCCACTGGGAAAAGGGTGGAGATGGAAAAACCAGTTGGCTTGATTTTGTATTCTATTCAGGAATGGAAACAGAATTCGATCTGACCAAAATCACCAGGGCGGTAGCCGGGTTTACCTTTTCGATTGATCCGGTTGGTCAAAACCCGGTGATGAAAAAGACAAATACTTCAGAAAAAGATGGCATACTTAAAGTTGAGTGGAACGAAATGAAACTCGAAATTCCGGTTAAGCCACTGGCACCAACAAATACATTTACTGGTATAGGCGTTTAGACCGCCCATAATTTTTGTAATGCTACCTTTGTAGCATGGATGAACAAAATAAATTTAAAGGTGTGAACTCAATTAAGTTCTACAAAGAATTTTCAACAGATGAAGACTGTTTCCGCTACTTGGCTGATATCAAGTGGAACGGAGCGTTCTTTATTTGCAGAAAATGTGGTCACTCAAAATATTACAA
>CAIYPA010000215.1 GCA_903927965.1 uncultured Bacteroidia bacterium
GATCAGGCCAAGTTGCGCAAATTTATCGAAAATGAAAGAAGCGTTGAATTATTTTTGGAAAACCACCGTTATTTCGATGTGAAGCGTTTGAAAATTGGTGATGTATTTAAAGGCCCTATTTACGATGTGCGTATCATTAAGCAAAAGAACAATACTTATACTTATACAAAATATAAGTACCACGACAGGGCATGGTTCAATCATTGGTATCTGCATCCATTCCCTTATTCTGAAGTCAATAAAGGTTATGGTTTGATTCAAAACCCGGGATGGTAATCCACTTGCTTAATTTTCAAAATTTCAAAGAGATGACTAAAATTAAACTGATTATAATACATATATCCAAGATATTAAGCCTTCTGGCAATTATCTTGTGGTGCAGAACGGCATCAGCTCAGAACAATAAGACCACTGAACCGGCGCCTCTTTCACCCAAAACCCAAACAGCACAGAAAGACTCCTTGCAGGGAAGTTTTTCAGGTTTGCAGCCAATCGCCTATGGAACTGTTAAGAAAGAGAGCGTCAGCTCCTCGATAAGTACAATAGGCGGAAAAGAGATCGGGAAAAACACTGTTTTTTCGCTTGGAAATGCACTCTATGGCAGAATCCCCGGACTGACCCTAAGCCAGAACGGAGGGGAACCTGGCAATGACGCACCTGGCTTTAGTGTCAGGGGAGTAGGTACTTTTGGATGGGCACATGCCCCATTGATCCTTGTCGATGGCTTTGAACGGGACCTGAATTCTGTTTCGGTCTTTGACGTCGAGAACATTTCCGTATTAAAAGATGGGGCTGCCACTGCACTTTACGGATTAAAGGCCGCAAATGGTGTCATCGCAGTTACGACAAAGCGTGGATTTGTTGGAAAGAGTAAAGTGAGTGTGGACTTGTCACAGGGCGTACAAGCCCCGATCCGTCTTCCCGAATTTGTGAATTCTTCCCAATTTGTCAGGATGTACAATCAGGCACTTGTGAATGACGGGCTTCCGGAACGTTATACTGCAACGGATATTGCCGGTTACGACAGCGGCGACCCGCTCTATTATCCGAATGTCAACTGGATGAAAGAAACGATCCGTGATTTTTCACCAATGACCTCCGTCAATGTCAGCTCGCGTGGTGGCAATAAGGTAGCACAGTATTATGTATCTCTCGGGTATCTGAACAGTACCGGAATTTATCGCAATACCGAAATGAACGATGGGTACAGCACCAATTCCAATCTGAACCGCATCAATTTCCGAAGCAACATTGATGTCAATGTAGTTCGTGACCTTACGCTTCGCCTGAATCTTGGGGGTCAGATCAACGATGCCAATTCGCCACGGCCAGCAACTGCAGATATCTGGAACCGGATTTATGATTATCCGGGTCACCTGTTTCCGGTTTGGGTTGGTGAAAATCTGTATGGTGGGACTTCGACCTATCCCGAAAATCCGGTGGGATATATCAATGGCAGGGGTTACAGGTCGAACCACAACCGCTTTTTCCAATCGGACTTCGACCTTAAATACGATTTGGGAAGGTACATCAAGGGTTTGTCGGCGGGTGTTCGTGTAGGCTTTGATAATCAATATAGTGTGAACGATTATTGGACCAAAACCTTTGCGGCATTTTCGGTTACGAAGGATCCTGCTACAGGCAATCCTGTTTACAGTGCCCCGGTAGGTGCCAATACCAACCTTGTCTATACTTCCCCAACCGGGGACTCCCAGTACAGAAGATCCACGGTTGAGGCTTACACGGAATACAACCACACATTTGCCGAAAAGCATCAACTCAATATCCTGTTGATGTACAATCAAAGCCATTATGTTGTTGGAAAGGAAAATCCATACAACAATCAGGCAATCAATGGCCGTATCCAATACAGTTACGACAGCCGTTTTTACGGGGAACTTTCAGCTTCCTACAGCGGTTCAGAAGCGTTCGATGTTGGGAAACGATTTGGGTTATTCCCTGCAATATCTGGTGCCTGGATTCTTTCAAAAGAAAATTTCCTGAAAGACAACTCCATGATCAATTATCTGAAACTTCGTGGCTCAGCCGGAATGGTCGGTACAGGCAAAGTTGAAACACGGTTTGCCTATCGTCAATTGTATGTAGGATCGGGAACCTATTATTTTGGGAGCAGCAATGCAGGGATCAGTGGTCTTACCGAAAGTACGATTTCCAATCCGGATCTCACTTTTGAAAAATCGTATCAATACGAAATCGGGATGGATGCCCGTCTGTTCAACACAGTTGACCTTACCGTTTCTGTTTTCAGGCAAGATCGGAAAGACATCCTGACTTCACAGTCAACAACAGTTCCCGCAATTTTTGGTGGTTCGCTTCCAAGTATAAACAAAGGGAAAGTCAGGAACCAGGGAATTGAGGCATCGTTGCTTTGGGACAAGAAACTAAAAGACTTTGGGTTCTTTACCAGGTTCAACATCAGTTACATCAAAGACAAGGTGGTTTCGATGGAAGAAGAGGTCGTCCCAAAAGGGAGCGAATATTATTACCGGACGGGACAGCCTGTTTATTATTCCTATGGACTTCAGGCGATCGGTTACTTTCAATCTGCCGATGATATCGCACAAAGCCCGGTACAGCAATTTGGGCCTGTTCAACCAGGAGACCTGAAATATGCCGACCGGAACAAAGATGGGGTCATCAACAATTATGATGTGGGCCCGATCTGCAACGGTACAATACCGACCCTGGAAATGGGTTTTGAATTGGGCTTTAATTACAAGGGTTTTGATATTCAAGCCATGTTCCAGGCACAACTCGACAGGTACATCAACCTTGCCAGTTATGGAAACATCTTCTTCCCGTTGCGGACAAACCAAAAGATTTCGGCTTATGTAAAAGATCCATGGACTGTTGAAAATAAGGACTATGCGCAATATCCGCGACTTTCGACCATGGACAATAGCAACAATTATCGCAATTCGTCCTTCTGGTACAAAAATGGGGATTTCCTTAAATTAAGGTCGCTCGAAATTGGATATACTCTGGCGTCAAGTCTTACGAAAAGTATCAAATTAAGCGAAGCAAGGATATTCCTCAGGGGTATGAATGTACTCACCCTTGACCATTTCAAATTTACCGATCCGGAGAGCATCAGCGGGTATCCTGCCATGAAATCTTATAACATCGGATTAAAAGTTCAATTTTAAACCAGCAAGCCATGAAAAAGATACAAAAGTTGATTTTAATCGTTACCACTGCAATGCTCTTTGCGGCTTGTAACTTTCTCGAACCGGAGGCTTTGTCGCTAACATCTGCCACGAATGTTTTCTCGAACAACAGCAACATTACAATGCTTCGGAACAATATGTTCACCTTTTTGCCCGATGGTTATGCCAATATTGGGAATTCATGGTTAGCCTCAGCTACCGATGAAGCTGAAGATGTGAATGAAACCGAGAGCATTCAAAACTTGAACAACGGGAACTGGAACATGTATTCTAATCCTGATAATGTTTGGACCAAAAACTATCAGGGAATCAGGAAGACCTGCGATTTCCTGTTGGGGACGGATACAATCACATGGGCAGAATACAAAGTGAATGACCCTGTTAACTATGCAGCAAGGATGCAGAAATTAAAATACTGGCGTTCGGAAGCGAAATTCCTTCAGGCATTTTTCTATTTTGAATTGGTGAAAAGATATGGCGGAGTACCCATTGTTGACCGAAAGCTGGACATTATTACAGATTACGATTACATGGTGACAGCGAAAAGGGACAGTTTCTCAAAATGCATCAATTATATTGTAACCCTTTGTGATTCAGCAGCTAAGTATTTGCCTGTAAAACAGACAGATGTAGCCAATACCGATTGGGGCGTACCAACCCGTGGGGCAGCCCAGGCCCTGAAAGCCAGAGCATTATTGTACGCTGCAAGCGATCTGTTCAATCAGACCGGAAACACCAATGCTGCAATTGGCTATACCGATGATAAACGTACCGAACGATGGGTGAAGGCAGCAGTTGCCAATAAAGCCGTTTTAAACCTGATGGCGAGTGTTCCGTACAGCTTTCAGTCAACCTATTCAGCCCTTTTCCTTCTGAAAACGGTCCGTAGCAATGAGGTGATCTGGGAACGGAGGTATCCTGCAAGCAATACTTTTGAAACGTTAAACTTCCCCGTTGGGTATCAGTCGGGCAAGACAGGAACATGTCCCACCCAAAACCTTGTGGATGCCTATGAAATGACAAACGGCACTACCTTTGATTGGACCAATCCGGTACATGCTGCCAACCCTTATGCCAACCGTGACCCACGTTTGTTGCAAACGGTCATTGTGAACAATTCGATCTGGAAAACAACGAATGTTCAGTTATGGCAAGGTGGGATCAATGGAAAGCCGATCTACCATGCTTCCAAAACAGGTTATTACCTGAAAAAGTATGTCGATGAATCGCTTAACCTTACAACGGGTTTGACAAGTGCCAAGCAGTGGATTTACTTCAGGTTGGCCGAATC
>CAIYPA010000216.1 GCA_903927965.1 uncultured Bacteroidia bacterium
CACAAGAATACTCCTGGAATTTATCCGCAATCGTCAATCAACAAAAAGAATTTAAAACAGGCTTTTTTTTCGGGATTAATCATGTTGGCAAATTAGTCGGCTCATTGTCTGTTGGTCCTGAATGGAAAACGTGCATTTCTACCGATAGCCTACCCTTGCTTCGATGGTCAAATGTGGCAATGGTTTTCGATGTTGAAAAGGGTATTTCATTGTATATCAACAATAAAAAAGTGGGCGGAAATTCATTTGCCGGCATTCCTGTTTTTGCAACTGATGTTGATATTGTCCTTGGCAAAACACAGACAAAACTAACTCCAGCCTTTACGGAACGGAACACCAGCAAGGCCATCGGTTCGTGGATGCGGTTCGATGGGTTAATGGATGAAGTGCAAATTTATGACAAAGCGCTCAATACGGATGAAATTGCCCAATTATTTAATTCTGTGAAAGTTACGGTTGTTCAACCTTTGCAATTCCGTAAGTTGCCTTCGGGTACGGATGAAAAACGTCCCTTTGGAGCCTATTATACCAAACTCAAATTCTCACCGGGTTGGGATGATCTTTGGAAAGGCAGTGATTTGCCAGATATTGTGGTTCGTTTTACAAATAGTCCGGTAAAATTGGTTTTTTGGCGGGGAACAGGTTATATCCCTGCCTTGGTCACTGAAAACGGGATTTGGATGACCGATCAAAGCGTAGAGAATTTTGGGACAGGGGAATGTTATGAAGCGATGGGCGATAAACAGTGCCGGTATTCCCATGTCAGGATTATAGAAAATACCCTTGCACGGGTAGTTGTCCACTGGCGATACGCATTGGCAGGCATAAAACATCAGATTTACAATGAAACAGATACAACCTCAGGGGAATGGGTCGATGAATTCTGGACGGCTTACCCGGACGGCGTTGTGGTCCGCAAGCAGGTTTTGTGGTCCGATTTTCTGCCAATAAAAGTCCGGAAATCCTATCAGTTTCAGGAAACAATTTTCTTTAACCAACCTGGCACAAAACCGCAAGACAATGTAAACTATGAAGCAATAACTTTTTCAGATTCCGAAGGGAATAAAGCATCCTATTCATGGGAAAATGGTGTCCCAAAAATATTTAACACTCCCCAATACAAGACGATTCAGATCGTCAATACAAAATCGAAATACAAACCATTCGCTATCTATTACCCCAACCGTATCACCTTTCCATTTAATTTTGGCTGGGTAAAGGGATATAGTACCTTCCCCTGCTGGAACCATTGGCCAATTTCACAGATTGCTAGTGATGGGCGAAATACCGTTGCCTCCGACAAAGTAAGCCATTCGTCGCTGACACAGGTAAATTGCGACAATCAGATCTTTGAGAAATACCCCGACAATTCGGTCCGGGTGCGCTCGATCATGGGAATGACCACTGAGCCAATTGACTCCCTTATATCTCTGGCTAGCTCCTGGAATTATCCGGCTGAAATTGAATTAAACTCCGCCAGTTTTAAGTTAAACGGTTACGACCAATACCAACGATGTTACAATTTTGAGAATTCGACCAAAACAAATCAGGTGCTGGAATTTGATGTATTGGGCTCAAAACAATCTCCGGTTGTAAACCTTGCGTGTGCAATTAAAAACTGGGGGTCAGGCACAGCAACTGTTGAGATTAATGGGAAAAAAGCAATCCAAGGGATTGATTACATGCTTGGGTTTTTACCTACCCTCGATGGCGACGATCTGGTTGTCTGGATCAACAATAAATCATCTTCTATAGTTAAAGTGAAGATCAGGTAATATGATCAATGAAAAAAAACAACTGAATTTCAAATTGTCAAGGACTAAAAATACTAGTACATTTGTTGCATGGTTAACCGTAAATCGTTATAACAGCGATCAATGGTGAGTATCTGTTTATTGGACAAAATTATTAAAATATGAAGAATATCACATTGAAAGAGAGGGCAAGGGCAGTTGCAAAATATTTCAAAGGCAAATTGCCTGAATCTTTTATCAGGCTGATATTTAGCTATTTATACAACAAAGATTTTTTTAAATTAAAATCTTCCGCAGAGGTTTTTACTGACATTTATCACAAAAATCTTTGGAACTCACCTGAATCTAAATCGGGTCGGGGTTCAACATTGGAAGCAACATTATCCATACGGGAACAATTGCCGAAAATTATTGAAGAATATTCAATAAGCACAATGCTTGATGTGCCTTGTGGCGATTATAATTGGATGAAAGAGGTAAAAAAAGATTGCAACTATCTTGGCGGTGACATTGTTGCAGAAGTTGTGAAAAAAAACCAACAACTGTATTCCACACAAACAGTTCAGTTTCGGCAAATAGATATTACAACAGATACCTTGCCTAAAGTTGATTTGATTTTTTGCAGGGACTGCCTTCAACATTTATCATATGATAAAGTAAAGGATGCCCTCAATAATTTTAAAAGAAGTGGTTCAACCTACTTGTTGGTATCATCATATCCAAAAACATGGCGGAATCACGACATTTATAACGGTGATTATCGAGCTTTGAATTTATTGATTAAACCATTTTATTTATCAAGGTTCATATTGAAGATAAAGGAAGAATCGAAAACCGTAGGGAATGAAGTTGACAAAACGATGTATCTGTATGACCTTCAATCAATCGGCAATTAACGTTTACCGTCTAAAAAGGAGTGTTCTTATGAATGACCAGAACAAATCAAAAGAAGAACTCGCTGATGAGTTACAGGAAATGCGGCAAGCCTATCATGTCTTAACGGTTTCTGCCGAAACAGATACTATCGCAAAAAAGCAGACAATTGAGGCATTGCAGCAAAGCGAAGAAAACCTTTCCACCACCCTCCATTCCATTGGCGATGGGGTAATCTCGACTGATAAAAATGGTTTGGTAATAAGGATGAACCCTGTTGCGGAAAAACTTTGCGGTTGGAAACTTACCGATGCCATTGGTAAACCCCTAGACGAAGTTTTTACCATCATCAATGCCGAAAACCGTCAAACTGTTGCCGATCCGGTTAAAAAGGTGTTGAAAAGAGGTGAAATTGTGGGGCTTGCAAACCACACAGTATTGGTTTCGAGAAACGGAACCGAATATCAGATTTCTGACAGTGCTGCTCCTATAAAAAACAAGGAGGGTGCAATTACAGGGGTTGTTCTGGTTTTTTCGGACATAACAGAAAGCTATATAATCCAAAAACATATCAAAGAAAGTGAAGAGCGGTACCGCAGTTTGTTGAATAATCTCGAAGCCGGTATTGTGGTTCACGCACCGGATACGTCTATTGTAATGAATAACCCAAGGGCATCCGATTTACTGGGCCTAAGCAACGATCAGATGAGAGGCAAGGTAGCCATTGATCCGGCATGGAAATTTGTAGATGAAACAAATATTCCCTTATCACTTGAACATTATCCGGTTAACAGGATTTTAAATGCCCGGGAGCCAATTAAAAATCAGGTACTGGGAATACACCAACCAGACAAAAATGAAGTTGTTTGGGTTTCTGTGAATGGTTGTCCGGTGCTGGATACTAATGGCGAAATTACCGAAATCGTGATCAGCTTCATTGATATTACCCAACGCAAGCTGGAAGAAAAAGCACGAAGGGAATCTGATAAATTATTCAAACATGTTTTTGATTATTCCAATGTTGGCAAATCAATTACATCACCCAATGGAGAAATCAATGTAAACAAAGCTTTCTGTAATTTATTGGGCTACAAAAAGGATGAACTCTGTAATAAAAAATGGCAGGAAATAACCCATCCCGATGATATTGAGCTTACGCAATATGAAGTGAACAGGATCAGAAGTGGCGAAGTTGATCAGGTTCGATTTAATAAAAGATTTCTTCACAAAAATGGTTCTGTCATATGGGTCGATTTAAGTTCATCTGCCTTGCGTAATAAGGCAGGTGAGCTTCAACTTATATCTACGGTTATTGATATAACCGAAAGCAAACGGTCTGAGCTATTGCTTAAGGAAAAAACAGAAGAAATTGAAGCACAGAATGAAGAACTGAATCAAACAAATCAAAAATTGGCGGAGGCCAAAGAAATTGCTGAAAAAAACGAAGCCAGATTGAAAATGGCCCTGAGAGTAAGCAAATCGGGGGCATGGGATTGGGATATTCAGGAAAAAACTTTTTATTGGTCAGATGAATTTTTGCAGTTATATGGGTTACCTGAAAATACGATTGCCGGGTTTGAGGCTTGGGTAAAAGCACTGCATCCTGACGACATTGAAAGGGCTTCATTGAAGATAAAGGAAGCAATTGAAAACCACACAGAACTTTTGAACGACTACCGGATAATACTTCCTCACAATGAAATAAGGTGGATAAGGTCAACTGGAAAAGTGACCTATGTAAATAACAAACCGCAAAGAATGGTTGGCCTATCTATGGATATTACCCAACAGAAAATGTCCGAGCAGGAATTATTCAATGCCAAGGAACGGGTCGAAGAAAGCGAAAGGTTGTTGGCCAAAATTGCTGAAAACTATCCCAATTCATTTGTTTCAGTAATCGAAAAGGATTTGACAGTCGGTTTTTCTGGTGGTCAGGAATTTAAGCGGCAAAATCTTAATCCCAACGATTTTGTAGGTTTAACTTTAGAGCAGGTTTTTGGAGGATTTACTGAAATTGTTAAAGAAAACTATTTATCGACGTTTAGTGGAAAAGAAACTTCATTTGAGCTGTTTATCAACAATCAATATCAACTGTACAAAACGGTTCCATTGGTTGATGAACACAACCATATCACCCGGATTTTGTCGGTAGTTGAAAATATTACAGAAAGGAAACAAACTGAGAAAGCTTCAAGGGAAAGTGAAGAACGTTTCAAAAACATGTTTGAGAGGCACAGTTCGGTCATGATGCTTGTGGAGCCGGAATCGGGCAGGATAACAGGTGCCAACGAATCATCCGTCAGGTTTTATGGTTACAGCAAATCGGAACTACTTGCCATGAATATTGACCAGATTAACATCCTTTTGCCTGAACAGGTAAAAATGGAACGCCAACAAGCCCTTCGCGAGGAAAGGAGTTATTTTATATTTCCGCACAGATTGGCCAGTGGTGAAGTGCGAACAGTTGAAGTACATTCGTCGCCAATTGTTTTACAGGATCAGAAAATCCTTTTTTCCATTATACACGACATTACCGAGCGCAAACACCTGGAAAAAATCCGCGAAATCCAATACAATATTGCCACTGCAGTGGTTACTTCGGAGAACATTGAACAATTGCTTGAATTTGTGCGTAACGAATTAAGTCAGATGTTCGATACCACAAATTTCTTTGCAGCACTTTATAGTGAAAAAAATAACAAGTTTAAAAAACTGCATTGGATTGATGAGGTTGACGATTTTGAGGAATGGGATGCCTCCAAATCATTCTCGGGCTATGTCGTTAAAACAGGTAAAATGCTGTTACTGAATAAACAGGAAGTCGCAAAACTGGGAGCGGAGCAAAATATACCAATTATTGGTGAACCAGCCGAATGTTGGTTAGGTGTACCGTTGGTTGTTGACAAAAGAACCATCGGCGTTCTGGTAATTCAAAGCTATACCGACCCCAAAGCCTATGATGCTTCCAGTGCCAGACTATTCGAACAGGTTGCCTACGATTTAAGTGTTTATATCGAAAAATCCAGGATTCTGCGGGATTTGAACGTTGCCAAACTTCATGCCGAAGAAAGTGATCGCCTTAAATCAGCCTTTCTGGCTAATATGAGTCATGAAATCAGGACACCGATGAACGGCATTCTTGGTTTTGCTGAAATATTGAAAGATCCTGAATTAACCGGTGAGCAGCAACTGGAATACATCAAAATAATAGAAAAAAGCGGTAACCGTATGCTCAATATCATCAACGACATAGTTGATATCTCGAAAATAGAATCAGGACTGATGAAACTGGATATAAAGGAATCAAACATCAACGAACAGATTGAATATATCTATACATTCTTCAAACCTGAGGCAGAAGCCAAAGAGATGAAACTTTCGTTTAGAACCACATTGCCAGCTAAAGAAGCAACCATTAAAACCGACCGCGAAAAGGTTTATGCCATACTTACTAACCTTGTAAAAAACGCCATTAAATACACCCCAGCTGGGGCAATAGAATTTGGTTATGAATTAGTTGACATTCAGGGCTTTGCTTCTCAAAAATTAAAAACGGAAAACAATGCGTTTCTGCAATTTTACATTAAGGATACTGGCATCGGCGTCCCAGCCAACCGTCAGCAAGCTATTTTTGAGCGATTTATCCAGGCTGATATTACCGATAAAATGGCGCGGCAGGGAGCTGGCTTAGGTTTGGCTATTACAAAATCGTATGTCGAAATGTTAGGCGGCAAAATTTGGGTAGAAAGCCAGGAGGGTGTTGGTTCTACTTTTTATTTCACTTTGCCTTACAATGCCGAAGTGGAAGTAAAAACCATTGCTAAAACTTCGGTTTTTACTGATGGTACAACCAATACGACCAAGACAATGAAAATATTGATTGCCGAAGACGATGAAACATCTGAGATGCTACTCTCCTTAATGGTGAATATTTTCTGCAAAGAAATATTAAAAGTTCAAACCGGGCTGAAAGCCGTTGAAACTAGTCGTCAAAACCCCGACATTGACCTGATACTGATGGACATCCAGATGCCTGTAATGGGCGGATATGAAGCAATCCGCCAAATCAGGCAATTTAACAAGGACGTGATCATCATCGCACAGACAGCATATGGGCTATCGGGCGACAGGGAAAAAGCAATTGACGCCGGCTGCAACGATTATATTGCAAAACCAATTAACAAAGCCGATTTACAGGCAATGATACTAAAGTATTTAAGGTGACAATCTAAAATTAACAGACAACTAAGCGACAGAGAATAAAGCACATGTGATCATGAAATTAGAAGACCTTGGATATTACGGTCAACTTAAAGAGTTTCAAGCTGAGACCTATCGGGACGGTTTTGAGATTGGAAGGGTTGTAGCCGAGCACAAGGAGCGGTACATTGTAGGCACAACGAAAGGTGAATTGGAAGCCGAAATAACAGGTCATCTGCGTTTTACTGCAAAAAGCCGGGAAGACTTTCCTGCAGTTGGCGATTGGGTCTCAATCACATCTTATGGTGCCGGTTTTGGGATCATCCATAAAATATTTCCAAGGTTCTCCATCATTAAACGGCAGGCTGTCGGACAATTTGGCGAAGTTCAGGTCATCGCCGCAAACATAGACTACGCGTTTGTGGTCCAGTCGGTTAACCGTGATTATAATATCAACCGACTCGAAAGGTACCTCACTATCTGCAATTCCTCGAAGGTGAAACCCATTATCGTACTCACCAAAATTGATCTTATCGATGGTCAGCATCTCACTGAAATCGTGGAAAACTTGAAAAGCAGGATTAAAGATGTTCCAGTAATTACACTGTGTAATGTATCTCAGGATGGCATGGGCACAATCAAAGCCATCCTTGAAAAAGGGAAAACCTATTGCATGTTGGGTTCTTCGGGTGTTGGAAAATCGACGCTCATCAATAACCTTTCAGGCAAAGCTATTATGCGGACCGATGCAATCAGTCAAAGTACAAATAAAGGAAGGCACGTAACAAGCCACAGGGAATTGGTACTCCTCGAAACTGGCGCAATTCTGGTCGACAATCCCGGGATGAGGGAAGTTGGGATTGCTGATGCCTCAACCGGATTGGAGATTACTTTTGACCGGATTGCCTCTCTTTCCCAATATTGCAGGTTCAAGGATTGTACCCACACAACTGAGATCGGCTGTTCTGTACTGGAAGCCATTGAAAAGGGTGAAATCGACAAAGCCTCTTACGAAAATTACCTCAAAATGGAACGCGAGAAATCCCATTTTGAATCAACTGTAGCAGAACGGCGACGGAAAGACAAAGAATTTGGTAAGTTTGTGAAGAACTATAAAAAGGACATTTTCAAAAACAAGCACTAAACAATAGCAGGAATTGAAACCTCATTAAAAAAAGATATTACCCGCATTTGTCATTTATTGGTATCTTAATTACTTGTAAGATTATCCAGAATTTTCTCTTGAAACAATTACGTGAAGAATTTTCTACTAATTTTACTAATGTACTATGAGACAAACAGATATAAAATATTTCAATTTTGGTGAAGATTTTCTTACTGTCGGTCTGGCTTTGAAATTATCTTCAGGAAAATTCTCAGGGAGGATCAGCCATTCGGCTGCAGAAAAAATAAACCGCAACCGATTGATCGTTGACAATATTGTGGCGCAACATGAAATTGTTTACGGGATCAATACGGGATTCGGGCCTTTGTGTACGACAATCATTTCGGAGAGCGAAACCAAAAAATTGCAGCTCAACCTGCTGATGAGCCATAGCGTCGGCGTAGGTGATCCGATCAAACCCCAGATTGCCAAACTGATGCTGATCCTCAAAGTCCATGCACTCGCCAAAGGTTACTCCGGTATTGCGCTGAGCACAATCGAACGGATGATCTGGCACATTGATAACAATATTATTCCCATTGTTCCCTCTCAAGGTTCGGTTGGTGCATCTGGTGATCTTGCCCCGCTTGCCCATCTTTTTCTTCCCCTTACCGGACAGGGGAAAGTCCAGTTTCAGGACAAGGTGGTCGAAATGGGTGAATTACTCCGGCAGTTTGGGATGAACCCAATTGAACTTGGTGCCAAGGAAGGACTTGCATTGATCAATGGCACACAATTTATTGCAGCCCATGCCATTAAGGTAGTAGAACGGTTGCAGAACTGCCTCGACAACGCCGACCTGATCGCAGCCATGAACCTTGAGGCCATGTTGGGATCGATCAAAACATTTACCCCCGAACTGCATGAACTGAGACCTTTCAAAGGCATTATCTATGTTGCAGAACGGATGCGTATGATCATCGGGAATTCGGAAATCGTACAATCGCACAAAAACTGCTCGCGGCTGCAGGATCCTTATTCATTGCGTTGTATTCCCCAGGTTCATGGCGCATCGCGAAATGCATGGCTCCACCTGAAAGAACTCCTTGAGATTGAACTCAATTCTGTTACCGACAACCCGATTATCCTTGAGGATGGACGTGCCATAAGTGGGGGAAGTTTCCATGGCCAACCGTTGGCAATGGCACTCGATTACGTTACGGTGGCTGCTGCAGAGTTGGGAAACATCGCTGACCGTCGTATTTATCTCTCACTCAACGATACGATCGAAGGATTGCCCAAACTTTTGATGCGCGAGACAGGGTTGAATTCTGGGTTTATGATCCCTCAATATACAACGGCAGCTTTGGTCAGCGAAAACAAAAGTTTCTGTTTTCCCGCAAGTGCCGACAGTATTCCCACTTCCCTTGGCCAGGAAGACCATGTCAGCATGGGGTCGATCAGTGCCAGAAAAGCATTGATGGTGATCGAAAACCTCGAAAAAATAATGGGTATAGAATTGTTCTGTGCAGCGCAGGGATTCGATTTTAGGAAACCTTTGCGTTCAGGTGGTATCATCGACGAATGTCATTCGTTTGTAAGACAGACAGTTCCATTTGCTGAATCGGACCATATCATGTCGCAGGAAATGAACAAGGCCATCGACCTGGTCAGGAATAAAACGCTGATCACAGTATCGGGGAAAGCTGCAAAAAAAATGAAAATCGACCTTAAAAATGAGCACCATGAACTATTCGGAATTTATTGAGAAATACGCCACGCATCCCAATTACAAAGCTCCGACAGGAAAGACATTGCATGCAAAATCGTGGCAAACAGAAGCTCCATTAAGGATGTTGTTGAACAACCTTGATGCCTGTGTTGCTGAAAATCCGGAAAAATTGGTTGTTTACGGCGGAACCGGACAAGCGGCCCGTAACCCCGAATCGCTTCGGCAAATTATTAAATGCCTGCTCGATCTCGACGAAAACCATAGTTTGTTGGTACAATCTGGCAAAGCAGTTGGTATCGTTAGGACCCACCCCGAAGCACCACGTGTTTTTATTGCCAACAGCAACCTTGTTCCGGCGTGGGCAACCTGGGAACATTTCGAGAAACTGAAAAGTGAAGGGCTCATGATGTATGGGCAGATGACAGCCGGAAGCTGGATCTACATTGGTACACAAGGGATCCTGCAAGGGACTTACGAAACTTTTGTAGCATGTGGGTCAAAATATTTTAATGGTGATTTACGTCACAAGCTGATTGTATCTGGTGGCCTTGGCGGGATGGGGGGTGCACAACCACTTGCCGCAACAATGGCTGGGGCCACCTTTCTGGGTGTCGATGTTGATCCGGAACGGATCAAAAAAAGACTGCAAACAGGTTATATCGATTATATTTCAGAATCTTATCAGGAAGCTAAGGAATTGGTTCTGAATGCCAAAGTGAAAGGTGAGGCAATCTCTGTTGGACTTATAGGCGATATCGGGGATACACTGGGAATGCTTTTACAGGATGGGATCATTCCCGATATTGTAACCGACCAAACCTCTGCCCACGATCCATTGTATGGCTATGTGCCAAATGGACTGACACTTGGGGAAGCAATTGAACTTCGCAAATTGGATCCTGAAAAATATAAAGCTTTGTCGATGAAGAGTATGGCCCGCCATGTCGGTTTTATGCTCGAAATGAAGCGGAAAGGAAGCATCGTTTTCGATTATGGCAATAATCTTCGCGAGATGGCAAGGCAAGGTGGCGAGCCCCATGCATATGATTTCGATGGGTTTATTCCCGAATTTATCCGTCCCCTCTTTTGTGATGGGAAAGGACCGTTCCGTTGGGTTGCCTTGTCGGGTGATCCCAATGATATTCTTGAAACCGACAAAGCCCTGATGGAAGCCTTCCCAGATAATTCACACTTAATCAATTGGTTACAAAAAGCAGATAAAAGGGTTGAATTTCAGGGATTACCTGCCCGGATTTGCTGGCTGGGAATGGGCGAACGTGAAAAGGCAGGTGTCATTTTCAATAACCTCGTGAGGGACGGAAAGGTCAAAGCTCCGATCGTGATTGGCCGCGACCATCTCGATTGTGGATCAGTGGCTTCCCCGAACAGGGAGACTGAAAAAATGAGGGATGGCAGCGATGCGGTTTCCGACTGGCCTTTGCTCAACCTGATGGCCAACACAGGCGGCGGAGCAACATGGGTCTCCTTCCACCATGGTGGCGGTGTTGGGATGGGATATTCGCAACATGCTGGTATGGTGATTGTTGCCGATGGGACTGATCGTGCCGAAACCTGTATTCGCAGGGTTTTGTTCAACGATCCGGCCATGGGAATTTTCAGGCACAATGATGCCGGATACCCTAAAGCCCAGGACAATATGGAAACCTTTCAACTCGGGTTCAAATGAAGAATATTGGCAATTCAAGTGCGAATCCAATAACCCTGTAAGGGTTCCCTCAAAATAACCGTGGGTTTCAACCCATGGAACATGACTGATAAAATATGAACGGCACCAAAATAATAGGCCCCTTTTCCCAACTCCTTACAATGGACCATCTTCCATTGAAAGGTTCTCTGAGTGACAGTCAATTGGAGATAATTCCAAGTGCAGGTATTTTCGTCTGTGAGGGACAAATTGTTGAAACAGGACTTTTCAGTCAGCTCTGTTCAACATTTGAAGATCTTGTTGACATCGAATACATTGACAAAGAAATGGTTGCAATGCCCGGAATGATCGACCCTCACACCCATATCTGTTGGGCAGGAAGCCGGGCAAACGATTATGCGTTGCGGTTAGCAGGTAAAAGCTATCTCGAAATTGCCCGAACCGGTGGAGGGATCATGAATACGGTCATAAAAACGAGGGATGCAACTGCGAATGAATTGGAGGCCTTGCTCACCGAACGCGCCATGCACCACCTGCGAAACGGTGTGACAACAATAGAAGTCAAAAGTGGTTACTGTTTAAATACTTCAGGTGAGCTTAAACTGTTGGAAGCGAGCAACTCCGTCAACCAGCAGATTTCAGTTGACCTGATCCCTACCTGTCTGGCAGCTCATATTAAACCATCAGATTTCCAATTCAGCAATTCTGATTATTTGGCAAATATTGTTGAAGAATTGCTTCCTGAACTTAAAAGACGAAACCTCACAAACCGTGTGGACATATTCATTGACGAAGGTGCATTTTCGACCAGAGAAGCCTTTGACTATCTGACGAAGGCCAAACAACTGGGTTTTGATCTGGTGATCCATGGCGAGCAGTTTACTTCAGGAGGGGTTGCACTTGCGTGCAGTTTGGGTGCTGCTTCTGTTGATCATCTCGAAGCCATTAAAGATCATGAAATACAACTTCTGGCAGCTTCAGATGTGGTAGCTGTTGCCTTGCCCGGCGCTTCCCTGGGCCTGGGTTGTCAATTCGCACCTGTCCGAAAGTTATTGGATGCGGGTTGTGCACTAGCCATCGGCTCTGACTGGAACCCAGGTTCGGCACCAATGGGCGACCTTTTGCTTCAAACCTCAATTATAGGTATCTTTGAAAAAATGACCATGGCCGAATCGCTTGCGGCAATTACGGTTAGGGCTGCTGCTGCCCTGGGTTTGAACGACAGGGGAATTTTAAAGAAAGGTTATCTTGCTGATTTTATTGGTTTTCCTGTTTCCGATTACAAGGAGATACTGTACAACCAGGGGAGTTTAAAACCCTCAATGGTCTGGAAGAGGGGGGACAATAAAATGAAGGAATGAAAAATTTGAAAATGAGAAAATTTGAAAATTTGAAAATTTGAAAATTAAAATGAACAATAATTCATAATCTTAATTCAGAAGTGTGATCGACTTAAGAGTGTGATCAAAAGCACCAGAGGTGCGAAATATTGGTAGAAAAGAATTTATTCCATTGGAGCGGCGCAATCAAAAGGTTATTCAAGGATCAGACCATCAATGCGCCGCAAGGAGCAAAATTTCCTTCGTACGGAGGGATGAAAGGGATTCGAAAAATCGTTACAAACGACAAACCATTAACCACTCGTTACAAACGAGGGGGATCAGGTTTAAAACCTTAAGTGGTTTGGAAATTTGTAAATCAGGAAAACGGAGACGAAATAATGAAGGAATTAAAAAATTAAAGAATTTGAAAATTAGCACAAGAGATGACTAATTTTAAGGATTACGATCAATCTTCTAGGCAGACAAATACACCGTAGGTGTTAAACTATTGTAGAAGAAATCGAATTCCCCGACTAGGCGGTGCAATCAGACAGTTGTTCAAAGCACAAACCATCAATGCACCGCAAAGAGCAAGGTTCGAATTTTAAAGAAATAAGAATAATCGTTACAAACAACTAACCCCTCTCCGATGAATCGGAGCTGGCTGTTGCAAACCAGGGGGATTATTATTCAAAAATTAAAAATATCGAAATATAATCATATTCAACTATCTATTAGTTATTTATCATATGAAACAACTTATCGAATGTGTCCCGAATTTTTCAGAGGGGCGTGACCTTCCAATTATCAAACAGATTACCGATGCTATCGAAAACGTAAAAGGGATCCGGTTGCTGAACGTCGATCCCGGACATGCCACCAACCGGACGGTTGTCACCTTTGTGGGAGAACCGGAACAGGTTGTGGAAGCCGCCTTTCAAGGCATTAAACGGGCTTCGGAACTTATCGATATGCGTTTTCACAAAGGAGAACACCCTCGTTTCGGGGCGACAGATGTCTGCCCACTCGTCCCGATTTCAAATATTACGATGGAGGAAACAGCAGAGTATGCCCGTCAATTGGCCAAAAGAGTTGGTAACGAATTAAATATATCTGTCTATTGCTACGAATTTTCAGCCTTTGAAGAGAAAAGGCGTAGCCTTGCGAATTGCCGTGCCGGTGAATACGAAGGATTGACAGAGAAACTAAAATCTCAAGAATGGAAACCCGATTTTGGCCCTTCGACCTTGAATGTGCGGTCAGGGGCTTCGGCGATTGGTGCAAGGAATTTCCTGATTGCCTACAATGTCAACTTGAATACCACCTCGGTCCGGTTGGCCAATTCAATTGCGTTCGATGTACGTGAAGCTGGGCGTATCTTGCGGGATGGTGATCCCATTACTGGAAAGATTATTACAGATGAACTTGGAGAGCCTGTCAGGATTCCCGGTACCTTAAAGAAAGTAAGGGCAATCGGATGGTTCATCAAAGAATATGGGATTGCGCAAATATCAATGAACCTGACAGATATAGAAATTACCCCCATTCATCTGGCATTTGACGAAGTTTGTGAAAGGGCCCACGACCGTGGCATTAGGGTAACAGGATCTGAGCTGATCGGGATGATCCCTTTACAGGCCATGCTCGATGCAGGCAAATATTTCCTTCAGAAGCAGCACCGCTCTTCGGGGATATCCGATCGGGAAATCATTAAAATAGCCATCAAATCATTGGGACTTGATGAATTGGCCCCATTTGACCCCGACAAAAGGATCATTGAATACTTAATGTTGGAAAAGAACAATAACCTGGTTAATTTGTCATTGGCTGATTTTGCCCACGAAACGGCTTCAGATTCCCCGGCTCCTGGCGGAGGTTCGGTGGCAGCAACTATCGGAGCACTTGGGGCAGCCTTGGGAACCATGGTGGCGAACCTTACTGCCCATAAACGGGGTTATGACGATCGCTGGGAAGAATTTTCCGACTGGGCTGAAAAAGGGAAAGCTTACTATGAAGAATTGTTGAAATTGGTTGATCAGGATACCGAGGCTTTTAACCAGATCATGGAGGCTTATAAACTTCCAAAAGCAACTAAAAAAGATGTTATTGTCCGAAAAAATGCGGTTCAATTGGCAACAAAAAACGCGATTGAGATCCCGTATAAGGTAATGCAAACCGCTTACCAGTCTATGGAAGTCATTGAATCAATGGTAAATATAGGCAATCCAAATTCGGTTACGGATGCCGGAGTTGGGGCATTGTGTGCCACTGCGGCTGTTTCGGGAGCATACCTGAATGTTCTGATCAATGCCAGCGGGTTCACTGATAAATCAGCAATCAGTGAATTGTTATCGCAATCAGAATTGATTGAACGTCAAGCAAAAGAAAGGTGCGAAAAGATCCAGTTGATCGTTCGGACGAAAA
>CAIYPA010000217.1 GCA_903927965.1 uncultured Bacteroidia bacterium
AGCGTTCCCATCGTTTATCAGTGTTCCAATCCTTTTTATCTGTGTTCATCTGTAACATCTGTGTCATCCGTGTTCCTAAGTTTCATCCATGTTCCAATCGTTTTTATCTGTGTTCATCCATACACCGTAAATATTTTGATGGCCTACTGGACGATAAATCACAACTCCAAAGTAACTTTAAATTCTTCGCCAATTTCTTCAAAAAGAATACTTTTTTTCAATCTTTTGGCTTCGGCAATTACATTGGGCAACCCTCTTCCAAAAGTGTCCATAAGCCGAAGAACAACCATAAATTTCGTCAATAGTTGATTTCGTCTATATGAAACGCCTGCGCTCAGTTTATCGATCGTAATCGTATTTGGCAACTTGCCGGGACTTATAAATTCAATTCTGTTGTGAAACAACAAAATCCTTATTTTTGAACCGGTAATTGCATAATTGCGATGAGCACAACAATTGGTTATCAATTCCCTGAATACTTTATCAGGATATATTTCTTTGGTATCGACTCTTTTTAATCCGATTATTACAGAAGGTGTTAAAATATTGTTTTTTATTGATATCAGTATTTGTCAATAAATTTATCCTATTTTCATCGGATTCCTTTTCAAAATCAATTTCAAAACGTTTAAAATATTCAGCTATCGTATTATAATTTAGCGATTTAATTGAAGTGTTTTCTACTTTGCACAAATCATAATGAAAAACTCCACTTTCCTGAAACAAACGCATTAATTCGACAATAGAGGCTATTCGGTTTGTAGAGCCAATCCTGATATAATATTTTCCATCTATGGTTTGGTATGGCTTATTTTTCCCTTTCTCAATATTAATGCTTGCAATTATTTTCCCATCCAATTCAATATATTCGAAATCGATATTTAATGGTGGATTTATATTGTTACGGGCAATATTCATTGTCCATTCTTCCCAGTTTTTTTCTTTTGAAACTCCGCTGATTGTCCTGTCATCTTCAATTCCGATCAGGATGATTCCACCATTCATATTGGCAAAAGCAATTATCTCTTTCGCCAAACTATCAGTTTTAACATCTGCCGACTTAAATTCGACGGCAGAATTTTCACCTTGTTGAATAATTTCAGTTAAATCACTGTTTTTCATTTTTCTTATTTTTCCACGAAGTTAAAGAATAAATGCGAATTGGACGAATTAAATCGAATTACACGAATTTTTTAGTACAAAGATGAGATTATTGGAACATAGATGGAACGGATTAGAACACTGATAACACTGCCTGCCCCTGCCTGTCCCAGCTAGCCCCGGTCTTCGGGGAGATTCGGGAGAAGACTGATTAGAACACAGATAATTAGAACACAGATGACTGATTAGAACACAGATGACACTGATTAAACGGATTAACACAGATCAATTTATATTCCAAAATAAATCAGTGCCAATCAGTAGCATCCGTGTCATCAGTGTTCCAATCCTTTTTATCTGTGTTCATCGGTAACATCTGTGTCATCAGTGTTCCCATTTGTTATCAGTGTTCCAATAATTCATCTGTGTTCCAACCTCTTTCTGTCGTTGGTGAAAATCTTCCTTCTAAACTCGGGCTTTTTCCCAAAGTTAAGCAACAATCCGACCTCGATCGATGTAGCTTTTAGATAATTAATCAATTGGAATTCATCCTCCTCGCATAGGGCTTCAGATGCCTTATTCTCAATAATCACACACTCATCAACAAGAATATCTGCAAAATAGTCACCAACGGCAAATACTTCATAGAAAACCGTAATTGGGTATTGGCTCTTGCACTCAAAACCCATCCTTCGCAGCTCGATCAACATGGCGTTATGATATACCTTTTCAAGAAACCCATAACCCAGAGTATTATAGACCTTATAATAAGCCTCAATAATCTTTTCTGTTGTATCTTGATGAAGATATTTCATTTTTATGCTTTTAGAACACAAATGAGAAATTAGAACACAGATGAGACTTTGGAACACTGACGACACCGATTAGAACACAGATGACACGGATTCAACGGATTTACACAGATTTTTTCGAAAACCAATTTTATCAGTGCCAATTCGTACCATCAGTGTCATCCGTGTTCTAATGTTTTATCCGTGTTCATCCGTAACATCTGTGTCATCAGTGTTCCAATCCTTTATCCGTGTTCCAATCGTTTTAATCAGTGTCCATCCCCCGAAAAATCGGGGCAGGCTGTCCTATCTCCCGAAAAATCGGGACAAGATGTGTCATCTGTGTTCCATTTCTTATCTGTGTCCATCCGTAACATCTGTGTCATCAGTGTTCCAATCCTTTATCAGTGTTCCAACCGTTTATCCATGTTCCGAAATCAACACCCTACCACATGTATCGTATTCCCTTCGTAATTCTCAGTTACCCAAAATATCTTTTCATCCCATTCTTTGGTAGTGTCCCTGTCAAAAACTACCAACCAGCCTGTTGCTTCCCCAAGGGTTCTCATATAGTTCGCCAACTGTTCGATGCCTTCCCGAACAACAGATTTTGAATACCTGATTTTCAATTCGATTGGGTATTTGTTATTGCCAAAAATTACACATAAGTCCATGCGTTCCCTACCAGAAGCATATTCTCTTAAAATTGTACCACCCCCATTGATGATCCGTTGTAGAAAAGCCTGAAGGATCAAATGGGGTGCCGCTTCTTTATATTCGTATTTTTCGACCCAGATGTCCGCGTTTTCTCGCCAGAATTGCTGAAACCCTTTTAATAATCCGGTCATATCAATTTTACCATGTTCATCAACCCAGTTCGGTTTTATTTTTTGTATCAATTCGAATTGAGTATCAGAAGATAAGGTACGAATAATTACCTCATTATATATTTTATTGGCTGGCAGGATTTCGCCGTTAACTATTTTTATTAGTCCCAGATCTAAGCAAAACTGGGTGTTATCGTTTGAAATGCTGATGGAATTGGATTTACCCAAAATAATTGGTTCGATAATTCGCCGCACACGCATGTCTTTTAGCTTATCGAGCAAACTATCAATGTGGGTATCACGACGAAGAATCGTATTTTGAATGGCTTGTTCAACTAATTCTGGTGTAATAGGTTTGGTATAATCGTTACCTAAGATTTTTTCAATGATTTCACGGGCAATGGCATTTACCAACCATGGCTGACCATCGGTTTGTTCAACTATTTTATCTATAGCCGATCTATTAAACACTTGACCGGTTGCCTTCGTATGTTGGGCATAGAGTGATTCAATATCTGGCAATGTAAAATTTGTGATTGTTAAGGCTTCTGAAATAATATTAAAAGGGCTGGCAGAACCTAATGTTTCATGGGTATTTCTTATTTTCGATTTATAATCCCTAATGTTGCGCATACCCACTAGGGCAATACTGTGAACAAAAGGAATTTCCGGTCTGGTAATGTATCCATCCCTCAACTGACGTAAGAAAGTGACTAACGTTCCGTTTTGCAAACCGTCTATTTCATCGAAAAAAATAATTAGCGGCTTGTCGAGTTGTAAAGAATAGTCTTTCAATGCATTACCAATAATCGTAGAATAATCGGTCTTAATAATCTCCTCAGCAAAACTATTTTTATATGGAAGGTTTGAATACTTTAGGGCAGATTTAATTGTAGCTAATATTTCCGGGATTCCCCGTTCCGGTTCAGTAAAAACCTGCACCGATTCGAGCGAACAATATAAAGCATAGTAATTACCTTCGGCATTATAAAAATTAACCAATTCCTTGATTAGCGTGGTTTTACCGGTTTGCCTGGGTGCGTGGATCACAAAGTACTGACCATATTCAACCAGGTTATCAATTGCTTTGATCCTTTTTAATACCGGTACCATATAATGGCTTTTGGCGTTGCACGGCCCGGCAATATTGAAATATCTTTTCATTATCAGTAAATTTTTCACGAATATACGAAGAAAATCTGAAAAGTGGTGGATATTATTTGAACACTGATGACACTGATTGAACAGATTTACACAGATTCTTTTTGAATTTCAGATTACACAGCCTGCCCCGATCCCTCGGGGGATTAAATAGAATTACACGGATTTATTTTGTGTTCCCAAATAAATCTGTGTTTATCCGTAACATCAGTGTCATCAGTGTTCCAAAGTGTCATCAGTGTTCCAATCCTTTATTCTCATCCTTGTTCCCTCCTGATCCTGATCTGAATCGCATTTGGGATTTGCGTTTTGGAAACAAACACAAGATAACCACCCCCACCAGCGCCGCTTAATTTCCAGCCTAAAGCAATATCCTTGTATTCCTCAATTTGAGCAAGAATAAAATCATTGACCATATGTGGAAACATGGCAATCTGGGCTTCAAAACTCGTCCTGAAAGCTGTACCAAATGCAAGCAAATCCAGGTTCATAATTGCATCCCAACATTGAATTGCTGCATCAGCAAGAGATTTGGCTTTATCGGTTGTAATATCGGTGTCTGCTAAAACATCATACTGACTTTCACGTGGAGAAAGGGTTAAAAACCAAAGATTATCTTGTACAAAATCCAGAATCTGTGAATCAAGATTGGTTGTAATCTTCGATGGCCAATATTGACCGCTATCATAATCCAGTTTGTTGACCCCTGGCATTACAATACCAATTGAATCCTGTGAACCCGATACATATTTTGTCCCGGGAGGATTCTCAAAACTAAACAAAGTCTTGGCCAACAGTTCGGTATTGCCTTCTGGGATATCTGTATGCCAAAGTTCAATGGCTTTTTTGCGGGTACTGCTTGACATCCCACTGCGATCATTAAAATCGTAATCGGGTTCGATAGAAATCGTAATCACTGGTCCCGGATGATATTTTGATACACTTGGCTGATCCAACCAGCCACCTGCAAGATCCAACCGGAATGGAATCCGACATTCTGTACGTAAAGCAGTTGTAGAGCGGGCAGGAAGACCCTTGATCGGAATTCTCTTGCTGACAATCAATTTAATTTTAAGTTCTTTACATAAAGCCACTTTATCGGGTGTAAATCCATCCTCATTGACAAAGAAAATGTCTGGACCTAATTCTCTTAATTCTTTTTCAAAATCGAGTAGCCCAGAACCGGAATTGATCCAGGCATCCTTTACATACCGGATCGATTTTACCATGTAAAGTCTTTCATTGTTTGAATTGATGGTTTTGCGCCCTTTAAGGTTGAAGACCGTTTCATCAGAACCCAGTCCAACATAAACATCACCTAAAGCGGCAGCTTCCTGAAAAAATGCGACATGCCCCGAATGGAGCATGTCATAACAACCAGATACAAATACTATCATTTATACTAATTTAACGAATTTAGTGCGAATTTAGCGAATTATTGATAATCCGTTTGTAAAACAGGGATGGAGTTCCGAAATTTATCAACATACCAAGTTTATGTTTTGATGCTTTCAAAGAATTTTGAAGTTGGTCAAAGTAGCTGCTTGATAAGAATTGCGATGCTTTCAATTCTAAAACAATACAATCATAACAAAGAAAGTCAGCAACATAGTATTTGTTCAGCTTATCTCCATCGAAATAAAGAGTTAGTTTTGGAAACCGGGTAAAAGGAATAGCTCTTTTTATGAATTCCCTTTCCAGGGCTTCCTGATACACAGCTTCCAAAAACCCCGGTCCAAGCTCCGTATGGACTTTCATGCAAGCTCCAATAATTTTAAAGCTCTCATCTTTGTATAAGATATCAGTCATTTTTTTGATGAATTCGTCCAATTCGCCATAATTCGCGTTTATTCGGATTTTAAATACCAATCATACAACTTTTGAATACCTTCAACTAATTCAATTTTATGATGCCAACCCAAACTGTGCAATTTTGTTGGATTGGTTAATTTTCGCATCGTTCCATCCGGCTTAGAATGGTTAAATACGATAACACCTTTAAATCCAATTGATTCTTTTATACAAAATGCCAGTCTTTCGATTGAAACCTCTTTTCCGGTTCCAATGTTTATGTGTGTATTTTTGATCTCACATGATTGAGAAATTAAATCTTTGAAATCAATATTTTCCATCAAAAAAACACAAGCCTCTGCCATCTCTTCGCTCCAAAGAAATTCCCGCATTGGTTTCCCGGTTCCCCATATTTCAACACGAACCACTTGTTTTCCACTATTGTCATCATGAAGCGATATACCATATTTTTTTAAAAGCAGTATAACTGATTCTTTTGAATCCTCTTTTTTTGTTGTGTTTAAACCTCCGAGAGGCCGTTTCTCAATATCTTTCTCAATATCTTCCCAATTGCCCTCCTCCAAACATTTCCCAAGATATATTTTTCTTAATAAGGCTGGTAAAACATGTGAATTTTTGAGATCAAAATTATCATTTGGACCATATAAATTGGTCGGCATTACAGAAATAAAATTGGTTCCGTACTGAATATTATAGCTTTCACATAATTTAATTCCAGCAATTTTGGCAATTGCATAAGGTTCATTGCTATATTCGAGGGGACCTGTTAATAACGCATCCTCTGACATTGGCTGGTCAGCATCCCTTGGGTAAATACAGGTACTACCTAGAAACAATAATTTTTTTACCTTATGCCTGTAAGCACAATCTATGACATTATTTTGGATCATAAGATTTTCATAGATGAATTGTCCCCTAAAGGTATTATTGGCTAGGATTCCACCAACTTTAGCAGCCGCTAGAATAACGTATTCAGGTTTTTCTGCACTGAAAAACTCATTCACAGCCACTGTGTCCATCAGGTTCAGTTCACTGATAGATTTTCCAATTACATTTTGATAACCTTTGGATTTAAACACCTTGAGTATTGCAGATCCCACCAGTCCCAAATGGCCAGCCAGGTATATTTTACTCTCTTTTTCCATATTATTCGTAATAGTTTAGCGTACGGTAACCGCCTTCACGCAACCATGCATCTTTTTTCATTAACTTAACATCCGATTGCATCATATCTTTCACAAGGCTGTTCAGATTATAATCTGGCTTCCACCCTAATTTTGTATTTGCTTTGGTCGGATCCCCGATAAGCAAATCAACTTCAGTTGGACGGAAATATTTTGAATCAACCCCAACAATTGGTTTTGAAATAAGATTATTGATTCCTTCAAGGTATTGATTACCAACTTTTTCAATAAATAGGGCTTTATCAACGTTAACAAAAAACCCTTTCTCGTTGACCCCCTGTCCCGTAAATTCGATTTCAAGTCCGATTTCTAAACATGCTAGTTTGATAAAATCTCTAATGGAGGTGGTTATACCTGTTGCAATAACATAGTCGTCGGGTTGGTCTTGTTGAAGGATCAGGTACATTGCTTTTACATAATCTTTGGCATGTCCCCAATCCCTGAGTGAAGAAAGATTACCTAAAAAAAGATTGTCCTGCATGCCCAAAGCAATCCTGCTGATGGCACGTGTGATTTTGCGAGTCACAAAAGTCTCACCTCGAATAGGAGACTCATGATTAAATAAAATACCATTTGAAGCGTGCATTTTATATGCTTCGCGGTAGTTAACAGTGATCCAGTAGGCATACATTTTAGCAACAGCATAGGGTGAACGGGGATAAAATGGAGTTTGTTCAGATTGTGGAACCTGTTGAACCAAACCATAAAGTTCGGAGGTGGAAGCCTGATAAATTCTGGTTTTTTGTGATAAACCCAATAATCTTACAGCTTCAAGGATCCGCAATGTTCCCAACCCATCCGCATTTGCAGTATATTCAGGTGTCTCAAAACTTACTGCCACATGGCTCATGGCTGCCAAATTATAGATTTCATCGGGTTGTGTATCCTGAATAATCCTCGTAAGATTCATACTATCGGTAAGATCCCCATAATGCAACTTGAATTGTTGATTTTCAACATGTGGATCCTGATAAATATGATCAATCCGGTCGGTATTTAACATTGAGGAACGGCGTTTAATGCCATGTACCATATATCCTTTTTTGAGAAGATACTCACTCAGATAGGCACCATCCTGTCCTGTAACACCAGAAATTAGAGCTGTTTTCATTTTTGAATGCTTATTATTTTTGATTCTTTGGGAACACAGATGACTGTTCAAAAAACTGATGATTCAACTTGTTCTGATTTTTTGGAGATTGATTTTTTATCAATGTCAATCCATAACATCAGAGTCATAAAATATCCTGTGTTTTAATCATGTTAATGATTTGGTCAACCACCCTTTCAAGGTCTTTCCTCGTAAGGTTTGTATGCGACGGTAAACACAAACCTTGATCGAATAGCTTTTCTGCGACACCTGACCCGTAAAAGTTACAATCAGCAAAAACCGGTTGCAGATGCATAGGCTTCCACAATGGACGGGTTTCTATATTCTCTGCCTCCATCCTTAATCTTAATGCCTCTTTTGTGAATCCTGTAATTTTCGGATCGATTATAATACATGTCAGCCAATGGTTCGATTCAAAATCATTGGAAGGGTTATCAAAAAAGGTGATCCCTGCAAAATCTTGCAATAATTCACGATAGATTTGATGGTTTTTTCTCCTCGCAGTGACATGATCCTCCAGGACCAGCATTTGTCCACGACCAATTCCTGCACATATATTGCTCATCCGGTAGTTATACCCGATATGACTATGTTGATAATGTGGTGCATTGTCCCGTGCTTGTGTTGCATAAAATTTGGTTTTATTTGCTTCTTCCAATGTAGTACAAACCAAAGCACCCCCCCCAGATGTTGTAATCATTTTATTGCCATTGAAGGAAAGACAAGCAAAGTGGCCAAAAGTACCACACGATTGTCCCTTATATTTTGAACCTAAGGCTTCTGCTGCATCCTCCAAAACCGGAATCCCGAATTTGTCGGCAACTTCAGTTATCTTATCCATCCTTGCAGGCATACCATAAAGATGTACAGGGATAATTGCTTTGGGCTTTTTCCCAGTTTTGGCGATTCGATCCAAAATTGCTTCTTCAAGTACAGCAGGTGACATATTCCAGGTATCTGGTTCACTATCGATAAAGACTGGGTTGGCACCAATGTATTTAATAGGATTTGCTGTGGCCGCAAAAGTAAACGATTGGCAGATCACTTCATCCCCGGGACCAATATTCAACTGTATTAATGCCAGATGGATGGCAGCTGTTCCGGAACTAAGGGCTACGACATTTTTATTGCCTCCAATATAACTTTGTAAATCTCTTTCAAAACCTTCCACATTTGGGCCTAAGGGTACAACCCAATTCGTATCGAATGCCTCCTTTACAAATTGTTGCTCTTTACCGCCCATTTGGGCAAGTGATAGCCATATTTTTTTATGCATGTTTAATTGATTTTAATTATTTGAACACTGATGACACTGATTAAACGGATTGACATTGATTTATTTCGGAGTAAAGATTACACGGATTTTACTGAATTACACGGATTAATAAAGTATTTTCAAATTAAATCTGTGGCCATCTGTATCATCAGTGTTATCAGTGTTCCAAATTTTTATCTGTGTCCATCCGTAGCATCCCCTGAGGGTTCCCGAAAATCCCCGAAAATCGGGGCTGGCTGGGACAGGCAGTGTCATCTGTGTTCTAATGTTTTTATCCGTGTTCATCTGTAGCATTAGTGTCATCCGTGTTCCCAAGTGTCATATCCTTGTTCCAGTATCAACATCCAACCACATGTATTGTTTTTCCCTCGTAATTTTCCGTTACCCAAAATATCTTTTCATCCCATTTTTTGGCAGTGTCCCGGTCAAAAATTACCAACCAGCCAGTTGCTTCCCCGAGAGTTGTCATATAGTTTGCCAACTGTTCGATCCCTTCTTGAACAACAGATTTTGAATACCTGATTTTCAATTCGATGGGGTATTTGTTATTGCCAAAAATTACACATAAATCCATGCGTTCCCTGCCAGAAGCATATTCCCTTAAAATAGTACCACCGCCATTGATGACCCGTTGTAGAAATGCCTGAAGGATCAAATGGGGTGCCGCTTCTTTGTATTCGTATTTTTCGACCCAGATGTCCGCGTTTTCGCGCCAGAATTGCTGAAAACCTTTTATCAATCTGGTCATATCTATGTTGCAATGATCATCAACCCAATCTGGTTTAATCTTGTGGATCAATTCAAATTGAGAATCGTAAGATAGGGTACGAATGATTACTTCGTTATAAATTTTATTGGCCGGTAAGATTTCCCCATCAAATATTTTTATCAATCCAAGGTCCATACAATACTGGGTATCGTCGCTTGAAATGCTGATTTCATTAGGCTTACCGAGAATAATTGGTTCGATGATTTTGCGTACCCTTGGTTCTTTCAGCTTATCAAACAAACTATCGATATGGGTGTCGCGACGTAGAATAATATTTTGTATTGCTTGTTGGACCAATTCTTCTGTTATTTTTTGGGCGTGATCGTCCTCTAAAATATTTTGTATGATTTCCCTTGCGATGGCATTTACCAACCAGGGTTGACCATCGGTTTGTTCGAAAACTTTTTCCAGAGCTGTTTTTTCGAATACCTGACCGGTAGCTTGGGTATGTTGTAGGTAAAGTGATTCAATATCCGAAAATAAAAAATTTTTAATGGTTAATGCTTCCGAAATGATATTAAAGGGGCTGGCAGAACCCAAGGTCTGTTGAGTGTCCCTAATTTTTGATCTATAATCGCGGATATTCCTCATTCCAACAAGGGCTATGCAATGTACAAAAGTAATTTCTGGACGCGATATATAACTGTCACGAAGTTGTCTCAAAAAAGTGACCAAAGTACCGTTTTGCAAACCATCTATTTCATCGAAAAAGATAATCAATGGTTTATCAAGTATTGAACAATAATCACGAAGTCCTTCGCTTATTTGTGTCGAATAATTTTGAGTTGTGGTTTTTACAAATTCAAGATTATGTGGTAAATTTGAATATTTCAGGGCTAAACGGATGTTATCTGAAATCTCGGGGATTCCACGTTCCGGTTCGGTAAAAACCTGCACCGATTCGAGGGAACAATACAAAGCATAATAATTGGCTTCTGAATTATAATGATTGACCAAAGCTTTTATCAAGGTTGTTTTACCGGTTTGCCTTGGTGCATGGATCACAAAATAGTGGCCTTGTCGCACTAACCGGTCAATTGCTTTGATCCTTTTTAATACAGGCACCATATAATGGCTCTTTTCGTTGCATGGTCCTGCTATGTTAAAGTATTTTTCCATGGTTCAATTTTTACCGAAAGATAATAACATTTGAACACAATTGAACACAATTGAACACAGATGACACGGATTAGAACACTGATGACACAGTCTGCCCCAACCCTCGGGGGATCAAACAGATTGACACAGATTAATTTTGTGTTCCCAAATAAAACCATGTCCATCCGTAAAATCTGTGTCATCAGTGTTCCAATTATTTATCCGTGCCCATCCCCCGAAAAATCAGCGATTTTTTACGGGGTATTCATTTTAGTAAATTATTACTTGAACCTGAAATCCAATTTATAATCATAAAGCCATGGTATCTTGGGGTTAATTCCCTCGGATACCAATTTGGCCGGTAAGCCTTGATAATTTTCCCG
>CAIYPA010000218.1 GCA_903927965.1 uncultured Bacteroidia bacterium
AGCGGTTACAGGGAATGGGGAATTGTGGATGCCAACCGGAAACCAAGAGGACTCTATACTTCATTTCAGTATGATCTTTCCCCGGTGATAATTACCTATGGCAAGGGAACTTTGAACATCACTGCCCGGGCAGATTTCCCTTCCTATACCCTGAAAAATTACAGGTTGGTCGTAAGTACGGGCAGCAAAATTGTCAAGGAATATCCGTTGCCCATCCTGAATCCGGGTGAATCTACCCAAATAAAGATGGCGAGGCCATCACCAACAACAATGATTTCATTGACAAATGCAAAAGGGTTCAAGGTATTTGAATCAGTACTTAAACAATGAAAAGAGGAGGATATATTGAAATAGTATTGTTAATTAATTGATATAGTGATAGTATCACTCGAAGTGATGCTATCACTTTTCTCATTATAAAACTCTGATTGATAGCCTGAAGCAATTTGAAAAGAACATGATCCCGGAAAAACCTGAGACCATTCAAAAGGCGAAGGAGAGTTCGGCCAGTTATTTCCAGGCAGGGATGAAAAAGATTGGACTAAACGAACAATCAACCGATGAAGAAATTGTAAAATATTGGATAGAAAAGCTCAAAATATCACAACGTTATGATCATCTAAGGAGTAAGTTATGATTGAAGATAGCAAGGTACCATTCTCTGGTAGTTCAGAATGGAAAGGTGAAGCTTTTGCTTCGGCCTGGTACGAAAAAGTGATTATTCCCACCTACGGCATCGGAAAACCGGAAAAGAATCCGATGTTTCTGGAAAACCGTGTTTACCAGGGAAGTAGTGGAGTGGTTTACCCTCACCCCGTCATCGAAAAAATACTCGATGAGAAGGAAGAACGGATTTGGAACGCTATCTTCCTGGAGAATCAATACCTGAAAATTATGGTCCTCCCCGAGTTGGGAGGAAGGATCCAAATGGCATATGACAAAACCAAACAGCGTCATTTTGTCTATTACAACCAGGTCATCAAACCGGCGCTCGTTGGACTGACAGGCCCCTGGATTTCTGGTGGAATAGAATTCAATTGGCCGCAGCACCACCGACCCTCCACTTTCGAACCGGTAGATCACAGCATCGAAGAGAACAAAGATGGAAGCGTGACTGTTTGGTGCAGCGAAGTGGAAAGGATGTTCCGCACCCGTGGGATGACCGGTTTTACACTTTATCCGGATAAGGCTTACCTCGAAATAAAGGTGAAACTATACAATCGCACCAATTTTCCACAATCCTTTCTCTGGTGGGCCAATCCGGCTGTCAAAGTCAACGATGATTTTCAGTCCGTATTCCCTCCCGATGTACATGCAGTATTTGATCACGGCAAAAGGGATGTCTCAGAGTTTCCATTGGCAAAGGGAACCTATTACAAGGTCGATTATTCACCAGGAACAGATATTTCGAGATATAAAAATATTCCTGTACCAACTTCCTACATGGCAATCAACTCAAAATACAATTTTGTGGGTGGATACGAACACGATACCGGCGGAGGTTTGCTCCACATCGCCAACCACCATGTTTCACCAGGAAAAAAACAATGGACATGGGGCTACAGCGATTTCGGGCAGGCCTGGGACCGTAACCTCACCGATGAAGACGGACCTTATATAGAACTGATGTGCGGCGTTTATACCGATAATCAGCCCGATTTTTCGTGGCTGATGTCCGGCGAAGAGAAAACCTTCTCCCAATATTTTATGCCCTACAGGGATATCGGCGTCGTAAAAAATGCCACCAACGAAGCCATGGTAAACCTTGAATTCCCAGACGGAGAAATAATCATAAAGGTATATACTACTGCTGTTTACATGAATGCCAGAATTGTCCTTCAAACATTTGGTAACATCTTGTATGAAGAGATTTTCAATTTCACTCCCGGGAATTCCTATGAAAGGCGGCTAAGGATCTCAGGCCAGATTGATCCCGTTGCTTTTAAAATCGATGTTTTTTCTTCAGATGGCAAATTGCTCGTTGACTGGAAACCCGAATCCGACCAGCAAAAAACAATCCCGGAGGCGGCTAAACCCGCTCAATTGCCTTCAGAAATTGAAAGCAACGAACAGTTATACCTGACTGGTTTGCACCTTGAACAATACCGTCATGCAAACTACAATCCTTGTGATTATTATCAGGAGGCACTCAAAAGAGATCCAAATGATAGCCGTTGCAACAATGCACTCGGTCTGTGGAACTTGCGACGAGGGCAATTTGCCTTAGCCGAAAATTATTTCAGAACCGCAATCAGCACACTTACCCAGCGGAATCCAAATCCATTTGATGGGGAAGCGTTTTACAATCTGGGGCTTACCATGCTCTTTCAAGGCAACGACGAGGAAGCTTACGACTCTTTCTACAAATCGGTCTGGAATGCCGCCTGGATGGAAAATGGCTATTTCCAGTTGGCAAGGATCGCTGCAAAAAGAAGTAATTGGGACGAAGCGTTGGAGTTGATCGACCGCTCCCTGATCCGAAACGGACACAACCACAAGGCAAGACAGCTAAAAGTCAGCATACTCAGAAAACTTGAAAGAAGGAACGAAGCAGATACGCTTATTGAAGAATCGCTTAAACTTGATCCTTTCAATTTTGGTGTTTTGTTTGAAAAGTACCTTCTTCAACCTGAAAGCATCGCAGACCTGTCAGGCTTAAAAACAAAGATTCGAAACAGCATCCACACTTACATCGAATTCGCCCTCGATTTTGCGGGTGCCGGTCTGTTTGAGGAGGCTATCCAATTGATTTTATTGGGGATAGAAGTTCAGGATCATCAACCTGTTTACCCGATGGCACTTTACTACAAAGCCTGGTTCGAATTCCAGGAAGGGGATTTAATTCGGGCAACAAATACTCTGGAAATGGCCTCTTCGGCAAGTCCTGATTATTGTTTTCCCAACCAGACCGAAGCTGTGGTAGTTTTGGAGTGGGCAAAAAAACAAAATCCAGCCGACGCCCATGCTCCATATTACCTGGGCAATTTCTGTTACCATGCACGTCAATACTCCGAAGCCATTGAGAACTGGGAACTGTCGGCCAGACTCGATGACAACTTTCCTACGGTACATCGCAATCTGGCCCTTGCCAGCTTCAACAAGCAAAATGACCCGGGTAAAGCATTGGCTGAACTCGAAAAGGCCTTTTGGTTGAATCCAACCGATGCCCGCGTCCTGATGGAACTCGACCAGTTGTACAAAAGACTCAATTCGTCTCCACAAAAAAGGCTTGAAAGACTACTAAAATACCCCGATCTCGTCAATTTCAGAGATGACCTCTACCTCGAGCAAATAACACTTCACAATTTACTTGGGCATTATGAATTGGCGCTGCAATTGTTAATGGGTCATAAGTTTCACCCCTGGGAAGGTGGAGAAGGAAAAGTCACCTCACAATATGTTATCAGTCATACTGAATTGGCAAAAAAAGCCTTATCAACAGGTCAATTTGAGGAAGCCGCGGTCATGCTGAATGCCGCATTGCACTATCCGGAAAACCTGGGTGAAGGAAAGTTATACGGAGCCCAGGAAAATGCAATCTATTACTGGCTTGGTTTGGCTTATGAAGGAGTTGGAAACAGGGTCAAATCAAAAGAGTGCTGGACCATAGCTTCAAGTGGATTGCAGGAACCTCAGCCGGCCATCTTTTACAATGACCAGCAACCCGATACCATTTTCTATCAGGGACTTGCGTTTCTCCAGTTAAATCTGCCGGAGAAAGCCAGGCAACGATTTGATACACTGATTAATTTCGGAGAACTGCATAGAAATGAAGAGTTCAGACTGGACTATTTTGCCGTCTCAATGCCCGATCTTCAAATCTGGAACGATGACCTAAACCTCCGGAACAGGCGGAATTGTGAACGCCTCATTGATCTGGGCAAGGAGGGGCTCAGAATTCTGACGAATGGAAATGATGACTTATAAGAATGATCCACAAATTACAACCTTATGAATAATACACTTTTAATCAAATTATGCATTGCCTGCTTGTTGGTTTTTAATGGAAGCAAAGCATTCAGCCAGACCCAAAGTCTTGGTAAATACAATGTTGTTTGGACCACCCAAAGTCAAAACTCCTCTGAATCAATGCCTTGCGGAGGTGGCGATATCGGACTGAATGTATGGGTAGAAAAGGGGGAGATTCTGTTTTACCTCTCCCGAAGTGGGGCCTTCGATGAAAACAATGTCTTTCCCAAATTCGGAAGGGTGAGGTTGAAGTTGTCACCGAATCCCTTTGATGGGGGAGATTTCAGACAGGAGTTGAAACTGAAGGATGGGTATGTTGAAATAAATGGAAATAAAGGTGGAAATAAGGCGGTTGTTAAAGTTTGGGTGGATGTTTTCCGTCCGGTGGTGCATGTGGAAACCGAATGCACCCAGCCAGTTACAGTACAGGCAATTTACGAAAACTGGCGGATCAATGATCTGGAGTGGACCAACCAGCGGATGACCAATGCCAGTCTGGGTTTTCGCGATGCCCCGATGAACGCTGTAATCCGCAAGGATTCAATCAATTTTGAGGGCAATACCGTGCTTTTTTACCATCGGAACCGCGACGAATCGTTGTTTGACATTACTGTGAAACAACAGGGTCTTGATCCTGTAAAGGACAAGCTTTGGAACCCGCTTAAGGATCTCACTTTCGGTGGAATGATGGTTGGTGAAAACATGAAACCTGCTGGGAAAACCTCCGGAAAATATACCGATACACAATTTGAAGGATGGAAATTACAATCAATCAGGCCATTACGAAAGCAAGAAATTAAAGTTTATCTTCATATTGAAAACGCACCCGATGTTTCAAAGTGGAAGGAAGGACTGGCACAAAACGTAAAAGAGGAGGGTGCTGCCCAAAAAACGGCCAAAGGAAAAACCATTCAATGGTGGAGCGATTTCTGGGACAGAAGTTACATCTTTATCAATTCCGACAAAACCGATCCAAAATCCCCGGAATGGCAGGTTGGTAGAAACTATCAGCTTTTCCGTTATCAGTTGGGCTGCAATGCTTACGGCACATATCCGACCAAATTCAATGGCGGAATGTTTACGTTTGATCCGGTCTATGTCGATAAAAATCTTCCTTTTACACCCGACCATAGGAATTGGGGCGGCGGTACGTTTACCCAACAAAACCAAAGGCTTGTCTATTTCCCGATGTTCAAAAGCGGTGACTTCGACATGTTGCCATCGCAACTTAATTTTTACCTGCGTGCATTGCGGAATGCCGAAATCCGTACGGAATTTTACTGGGGACACAAGGGACCTTCCTTCAGCGAGCAGCTTGAGCAGTTTGGACTTCCGCTGGCGACCTCCTACGGATGGAACCGTCCCGACTACTTTCCAAAGGGGTTGGAGTACAATTACTGGCTCGAATACCATTGGGACAGCCAGATGGAGTTCTGTCTGATGATGCTGGATTTGAAGAGCTACAATGATGAGGATATTTCAAAATACATCCCTTTCATCGAAAGTTGCCTGACCTTCTTCGATGAGCATTACCGCATGGAAGCAAAAATACGTGGCCGGCAAGTCTTGGATGGCGAGGGGCATTTGATCCTTTATCCGGGTACCGGGGCTGAAACCTACAAAATGGCCTACAATTCCACATCGACAATTGCTGGTTTGCAAACCGTTTTAACCCGTTTGCTTGAACTTCCAGAGAAGTACATTTCGGCAGAAAAACGCAAGCATTGGCAAGAGATGCTCAAAACTATTCCACCAATTGCTTTCAGGGAAAAAGAGGGTCACAAAACCATTTCACCAGCCTGGACATGGTCACGCATCAACAACCAGGAGATACCCCAATTGTACCCGGTTTATCCATGGGGCATGTACGGCATTGGCAAACCCGATCTCGAGGTGGCGATCAACACCTGGAAATACGGCACCGACGAAGCCCGGCAGAAAAATTTCATCAGTTGGCACCAGGATGCCATTTTTTGCGCACGGCTGGGATTAACAGGTGAGGCTGCAGCAATTACCATTAAAAAACTTCAGGATTCGGAACGGAGATATCCAACCTTCTGGGGACCCGGCCACGACTATGTCCCCGATCACAACTGGGGAGGATCGGGTATGATCGGACTTCAGGAGATGCTGATGCAAACCGATGACAAAAAGATTTACCTCTTTCCGGCATGGCCCAAAGAATGGGACGTGAGTTTTAAACTGCACGCACCTTATCAAACTACCGTGGAGGGGGTTTTGAAAGATGGGAAGGTGGTATCGTTGAAAGTGGTTCCTGAAAGCAGAAGAGGTGATATTGAAATCATGTTGAAATAAAGTTGAAATATATACTGCTAAGAAGAACCAGATTTTAATGTCATTTTTATCCTGTCGACAGTTTGTACAAAACGATCAAGCAGCGTTTTGACCGTTGCGGAAGTACGATCTTATTTTCGACTGCACCTGACAAGACCGGCATGTACAGCAAGGCCAATTGCGACAGTATCGTCAAACTGGGGAAACTTATCAGCGGATACAAAATCAAATGATTTGAGATTTTACTTGCTTTTATTTGTCATTTTACTAGATATTATTAGTAATTTTACTAAGGATTATGAGTAAAATGTAATAATATGATTGAAAGACAACATTTACAGGTAGTTAGATCCAGAATCGCTGAGGGAAGGAAGTTCATTCAGGTAGTAGTTGGGCCTCGTCAGGTTGGAAAAACCGTGATGATCAATCAGTTATTGTCAAAGATCGAAATACCTTATCTATTTGAAGCAGCCGATGGAGTAACTGCTGGCAATACGACATGGTTATCCCAAATCTGGGAATCAGCCAGAATGAAGATGAAATTGTCAGGCAGACCAACATTTTTGTTGGTGATCGATGAAGTTCAGAAGATCGAAAACTGGAGCGAAATTGTCAAACAACAGTGGGACAAGGATACAAATAATGACCTGGACATCAAACTAATATTGCTCGGTTCATCGCGGCTTTTGATTCAAAAAGGGCTAACAGAATCACTTGCCGGCCGTTTTGAAACAACGTACATGGGACATTGGTCTTTCGCCGAAATGGAAAGTGCTTTTGGCTGGTCGGTCGATCAATACATCTATTTCGGAGGATATCCCGGTGCGGCTTCCCTGATTTTGGACGAGGTGCGTTGGAAGAATTACATTAAAGATTCGTTGATCGAAACCAGCATTTCAAAGGATATCCTCATGCTTACTCGTGTCGATAAACCTGCATTGTTGAAGAGGTTATTTGAATTGGGATCAGCTTATTCTGGTCAGATCTTATCGTTCACGAAAATTCTTGGTGAATTGCAGGATAAAGGCAATACAACGACCTTATCATATTATCTTAAATTATTATCCGACAGTGGATTGCTTGGGAGCATTGAAAAATATGCCGGTAGTTTGATCCGGGAAAAGGGTTCGATTCCGAAATTTCAAGTTTTCAACAATGCCTTGTTGAGTAGCCAAATTGGTGATTCTTTTCATGTTGTGAATAGTAATCCAAAAATATGGGGAAGGTTGGTCGAGTCTGCTATTGGGGCACATCTGATCAATCAATCAATATCTGAACGTTACTCTTTTTTCTACTGGCGTGAAAGAAATGAAGAAGTTGATTTTATCATTCGGCAAGATACCAAGGTGATTGCTTTGGAGGTAAAAAGTGGCCGAAGGGGAGAAAATAAAGGTATTGCCACATTTTCTGAACTCTATCATCCGCTAAAATCACTTATAATTGGAACAAGCGGTATCACCATTGAGGAGTTTCTTAGGATGAATCCTTCCGAATTGTTTTAAAATATTAAAAATAAATTAGAACTCATGAAACCAAAATTTTTCACAACTCTTATCCTTTTTTTGATTAGTGTTTCTATTGCATTATCGGTCAGTGCTAAGGAGATCCAAATCTATGTCTCACCAACGGGAAACGATCAGAATGACGGAACGCTGAAAGCGCCTCTTAAAACGATTGAAAAGGCCAGTGAATTGGTCCGTGTCCTACGAAAAACATCACCCGAGAAAGGTGTTATTGTTTCAGTTGGTGGAGGCGTTTATCCGCTTGAAAAGCCTGTTATTCTGACCTCAGAAGATTCGGGAAGCAAGAATGCCCCGGTTATTTTTAAAGCAGCGGATGGTGAGAAACCTGTTTTTACGGGAAGTGTTCCACTGAAAAATTGGAAACAGCTCTCCAATCCTGAAAAACTTAAAATACTGATTCCGGAAGTTAATGGTAAGATTTATGTGGTTGATTTACAGGCTGCTGGAATTTCTGATTTTGGCGATCCTACCGATATCGGCAAACGTCCTGAATTGTTTTGCTACGGCCAGTTACAAACCCTTGCGCGATGGCCCAATGGCGGATTCACAAAAGCTGGACTGGCAAAAGGAAAAACGGCATTGCCACCAACTTACACCAAGGAAAGGGGAACTGTTGAAGGGATATTTGAATATACGAATAAAATACAGGACCGCTGGGTAAACGAAAAGGATGTCCGGTTGGGCGGTTATTGGTATTGGGATTGGAGTGATGAATTTCAGAAAGTCGATAAGGTAGATGCCAATACACGCAACTTAACTCTGAAAGAGCCCTATCACAACTACGGTTACAAGGACAGTCTGCGCTATTTTGCGTTGAACCTCTTCTGTGAGCTCGATCAGCCCGGTGAGTGGTATCTCGACCGGACAGAGGGTTTGCTTTATTGGTATCCACCAAAAGAGGTGAATCTTCAAAAAGATGAAGTAACGTTGTCGATATTTGGGTCTCCTTATATGCTTGAACTGAGAAACTGTTCTTACGTGACGATACAGGGTTTGACTTTTCAGGAAGGGCGGGGAAGTGCCATTTTGGTGAACGAAGGAAAAAATTGTTTGATATCAGATTGCCGGATCGAACGTTTTGGAAGCGATGGCATCCATATGCTGGATGGTTCAGAAAATGGTATTTCGGGTTGTTTGATCCGGACATTGGGTTGCGGTGGGATCCGGATAAAAGGGGGTGACCGCAAAACACTCACTCCTGCCAATCATTTTATTGAACAGACTGTTGTAGAAGATTTTTCACTCTTCAAACGGACCTACCAACCTGCCGTTCATATTGATGGATGCGGTATCCGGATCTCAAACAACCGTTTCCGGAATTCTTCTTCCTCAGCGATGCGGCTCGAAGGAAATGACTGCATCATCGAATACAACCAAATTTCAAAGGTTGTCAACGAATCGGACGATCAGGGTGGAATCGATATTTTTTACAATCCTTCCTACCGTGGGAATGTGATCCGCTACAACCATTGGTCGAATATTGCAGGTGGTACGCGTCACGGTGCAGCAGGTGTCCGGCTCGATGATATGATTTCGGGAGTTCTCATTTTTGGGAATGTGTTTGAACGGTGTGGCGTACTCAATTTTGGTGCCGTCCAGATTCATGGAGGGAAAGACAATCTGGTGGAGAACAACCTGTTTTACAATTGCTTTGCCGCAGTCAGCTTTTCTTCATGGGGCCAGGAGAGATGGCTCAAAACATTGGATACACCTATAATTCAGAAGAAAATCTATGAGGAGGTGGATATCAACTCAGACCTCTATCTAAAGAAATATCCGCAACTGAAAGACCTTCGGCTGAATGCCGACCAGAATACGGTGAAGAACAACCTGATCGTGGATTGTGGCCAACCCTTTTTGAGAAAAAGTAAAAGCATGATCGAAGAGAACAACCACGCCATAGCCTCCGAAGGAAAAGGGATTGAAGCGTTTTGCGATCTTAAGATTTTGAAACAGTACGGATTAAAAGCCATTCCCTTTCAGAAAATCGGGCCGAAGAAAAATCAGTGGATAAAAGACAAATAGGCTTTTTAACACATAGGTACATAGGGAAAACACATAGGAACATAGAAAATTAGAATACAATGAATATTGTCAAGGAAGGGCAAAAACCATCAGTTAACCAATAATAAGGGCAGCACCCCGATGGCGACTGAAACCTATGTGCCTTTTATTTTAACCTATGTTCCTTTGTGTTTAAAAACCTGACACATAGGAAAAGAGGTAAAACACATTAGGCCCATAGGAAAACCAACCTTTAAAATGAAGACTAGGTGTTTTCGGAAACGTTTCCGATAAATAAAAACGTTTTCGGAAACGTTTCCGGTAATAATAAACCTCGCCAATTCGCTTCATTATCCTTCATTACACTATCTTTAAACCAAATTGGAAACAATGGTATTTTGCAGCAAGGTTAAGAAACCGTCATTTCGGTCAATCCGGCCAGGAATCCATCCGGTTGCAAAATCAGCTACGAATCAAAAGGAAAACAAATTGAGGAGTCTGTGAACAAGTCTGAGGTTGAATACATTAAACTTCAAAATACTGAGAAACTGGCCATTAAAAACATCCAAATCAAGGCATTACCATAACTATCATAATTACAGATCCTTACAATGCGAGAAGTATTTATCATCCTTTTAGTATTCCTTTTAACAAGTTCGGGTCACGCTCAAAATCAGTCTAATCTGCCTCGTTCAGTGAGAAGGTCCCAGAGAATGGTCACTGAGCGAAGTCGAAGAGCGGTCACTGCGCGAAGTCGAAGTGTGGTCACTGAGCGAAGTCGAAGCGAAGCGCCGATTCCGAAGGCATTTACAAATCCTGTCCTTCAGGGATTCTTCCCCGATCCTTCAGTCGTCAGGGTGGGGGAGGATTACTATATTGTGAATTCAACTTTTGAATACTTTCCGGCAATTGTTATATCACATTCAAAAGATCTCGTGAACTGGCAGCAGATTGGTCATGTGTTCTCCAAAAGCGAAGATCTCGACCTAAGCTATTTCTTTGATGGAATGGGCATTTGGGCTCCCGATATCTCCTACCATGACGGTGAATTTTACGTTTTTTTACTGCCTTGTGCAATTGTCGAAAGACCGGACCACCAATGTGCGTGGCAACTACATGGTGAAGTCGAAGAGTATTCTTGGTCCCTGGAGTAAGCCTGTCCAAATCACCAATTTTGGAAGCGACCCTTCACTTTTTATCGATGATGATGGTGAACATTACATGCTCTTTGCCGCAGGTATTCCTACCGGGAATGGCACAAAGATCGTGAAGCTCAATCAGGAGTGTACCAAAATGGTCGAAGAACCGCACTGGCTCGAAACTGAAGGGAAAAAGGCCGCACCGGAGGGTCCGCATATGTTGAAAAAGGATGGTTATTACTATTTTGTGATGGCAGCTTCAAGCGGTTTGTTCAATGGCCACCATATGTTGATTGCCCGTTCCAAATCGGTATATGGCCCATTTGAAAACTCTCCCAATAACCCTTACCTCACACAACGCGATCCGAATGCGGTAAACTTCCACCAGGGACATGGTAAAATTATCAATACCCAGAATGGGGAGTGGTGGACAATGGTGATTTCCCAACGTCGGATTCCGGGTGAAATCAAGGGAAAGAAGACAGGAATCAGTCAACTTGGACGCGAAACTTCATTGGAAAGGATCGCCTGGGGGGATGATGGTTGGCCAATCGCCAATGGTGGGAAAGGTCCGCTCGATGCCAATATCCGTCCCATCCTGCCCTGGACACCGGTTACAAATCCAACCAGTGATGAATTCAATGACAAGCAGTTAGGCATTCAGTGGATGTTCCGTCGCAACCCTGTTTTCGAAGATTTCAGCCTGACTGAAAAGAAAGGGAACCTGCGTATCTATAGTGGCAATGCTGATATTGATTCGATCCGAGGTCGCAACCTGATAGTACAACGCGAAAAGTGGCTCAGCTATTCAGCCACAACAAAACTAACTTTCAATCCCAAAACCAAAGAACAAGCTGGTCTGACTTGCTATTACGACACAAAAACATACATCCGGCTTGGTCTCCAACGTGGCGAAACAGGTGGCCTGCAACTGCAATTGGAAGAGTGCCGGTATGGAAAGAAATCGTTGGTCAATATTGTAAATGATATTACGCAAATCCCAATTTATCTGAAAGTTAAGGTCATCAAACTCAGGCGTGAATTCTACTACAGTTATGACGATAAGAACTGGTTGGATGCGGGTGTCATTGCTGATGCTGCTTTCCTGAGCGATCAGGGGACACCCAACTGGGGCTTTATGGGGACAACAACTGGTATTTTTTGCTTCAATCGCGGAACAGGAAAACGGATTCCGGCAGATTTCGATTTTTTCAGGATAGTGGCTGAGGATTGACTGTAATCCATTATCTTACGGTCTGAAATGCAAATGAAGACATGTTAAAACGAATGGCCAAAAAAATGATGAAACTATGATAAAAAATATTTTTAAAATATTCATAATCAGATATTTAATTTATCTGACCGGTCTATTCCTTTTGTTTTTCAGTTCAGCCCTTTTCTCACAGAATCAAAAACCAACGTTGACAATACCCTCACTCGAAGAGGTTTTCGAAAATCCTCCGGCATCCACCAAACCGCACGTTTATTGGTATTGGATCAGCAACAATATTTCGAAGGAGGGAATCAGGAAAGACCTTGAAGCAATGGCCAAAATTGGGATAGGAGGGGTGAAGCTTGCGCAGATCGGATACAAGGATTCACCAATCGGGAAAGTACACATGTTTAGCAACGAGTGGTGGGATTGCATGACCTTTGCCATGGAAGAGGCGGCCCGTTTGGGAATCGATGTGAACCTCTTCAATTCTCCTGGATGGAGCGGTACCGGTGGTACATGGATTAAGCCTGAGCAAGCCATGCGTTATCTCGATATTCATGAATATCGGGTTAAGGGACCCCAGAAACTGGTGATGCAATTACCCGATTACAAATCAAATGAGCGTATATCACAGTCGTCCCTCTCTTTCCAATATGATATTGATAAATCGAAATTTAAATTTCAACAAGTTGGTTTACAAGCCTTCCCGGCACCAAAAGGCATTAACGACCTGATATCCAACCGACAGCCGGTTATCACTTCAAATCCAAAAATAGAGGGAATCGAGGCAATGTTCGACGGGAACGAAGCCACCAAAACCCAGATTTACACATTGCCTATCTCCATCGAATTGAACGTGAAAGATCAGTTCACCCTTCGCTCTTTGGAAATCGTTCCGGCGGATATCGCCTTCAATGCCTGGTGCATTCTGGAATACAAGAATTCAAAAGGCGAGTGGGAAAAAATCGTCTCACACAGGATCAATCGCGGCGAAACCAGAATTATCGCCTCTGGCTTCCTTCCATTTGCCCCGGTTTCCCAATCGTTTCCGGCTGTCAGTTCAAAATTTTTCCGGTTAACTTTTTCCGAGAATGAAGCAGTAACTGCAAATGCCTCTGAGACAAATGGTTCAAAAAAAGAGGAAAAAGGACGAATTGCCGAAATTAAACTTTGGGGAGCGGTCCGGGTCAGCAATTATGGGGAAAAGCAATTGGGCAACAAAGCCGCTTATGATAAAGGCAATCCAATAACAGTACCTACAAACGAAGTCGGGTATACGGTCAA
>CAIYPA010000219.1 GCA_903927965.1 uncultured Bacteroidia bacterium
CTCCGCGTGCTTTTCGCGGAGGCGGCAGCCACCTTTTCCACCCAGATCAAGAACTTCTCCCTCTCCCGTTCCCGGAATCTTTATGCGCTGAGCAAGATTTTGAACGGGAGAGGGTCGGGGTGAGGGTTATCAGAATCCAAGGCCGAGGATTTTTGGAATATGCACAAAAAAACACTGTGAAAAAAGAGGAAAAACTTCGGCAATAATCACCTTCAGCAGACTTGTGGGTAACGATTAGCTTGGCGAGGGCCGGGGGCTCTTTCACCTCGCGCGTTCTTCGCGAGGATAGGTTCTTGCCAAAAAGCACCCACCCCGTGAGCAGTTACAATACAATTGCAGAACAAAAGACAATACCCCAAACAAATTGCGGGCAAGCACTTCGTAAACAATAACCAGCCCGTTCACCACCTCAAGGAAAAGACACATGCAAAAACCCAACCAAAAACTGGAAAAGGGCAGCATATTCATTCTTTCCATCGGCTTTGTCATTTGGAGCGCCGTCTTCATTTCTCAAACTTCAGTCATCGCGTTTGATGGTCATCGCTACTTTTGTTTATTTGATGATGCCATGATTTCCATGCGTTACGCCTGGAATTTTTCGCACGGTTCAGGTTTAGTCTGGAATCATGGCGAATATATTCAAGGATATAGCAATTTATTACTGACATTGCTCATGTCGTCTGCGACATACTTTTTAAATAAATCTACCGCAGCCCTGTTCATGCAAATAGCAGGTGCAGCATTTATGCTGGCAATCGCAACGATCAGTATGAAAATATCCGACCTGGCCATTCCAACCAATAACTACCCGAGTCGGGCGATCATCAGGATCCTTTCATTTTTGGGCGGCTTATGTTACTACCCGCTGGCCTACTGGTCCCTGATGGGAATGGAAACAGGTTTATTAACTTTACTTTTGCTGCTCAGTATTCTTTGCGCTTTAAATTACTCAAAAAGCGGGCGGTTTTCTACTTCAATAGCAGCGGCTATTTTTTTGGGTCTGGCATACTTAACCAGAATTGATGCTGTTATTTTCGCTATACCAACATTCATCTATATTTTATTCGTAAACTCCCGGCAGTTAAAAAATCGAAATGTCCTTTTACGTTTATCAGCCATCATAGGCTTCTACCTTCTTTTTGTTGCGGGGCTGCTCATATTCCAATACTTATATTATGGTGACTTACTTCCAAACACGTATTATCTAAAACTAACAGGAATGCCATTTTTGAATCGAATGAATGACGGGATTGATCTCATTATTCCCTTCTTGAATGAAACCTGGATAGTTCTGATCATTTCAATGCTTGGTATATTTATTCATCTGAGAAAGCAAAGCTTTCTTTTGTTTTCCCTGGTACTAGCAGCAATCGGATACCAAATTTACATCGGCGGCGACGCCTGGAACTATTGGCGCATCATGTCCCCAACCATACCTCTGGAATTTATTCTCTTTATCAGTGCCATAAATGCTTTCATACAGGCAATCATGGATTCGAAAGTTATCAACCGGGCATTTCCAGCCCATTTCATGAACTCAAAAAAAGTACTCGCTGCCAGTTTAGTAATCATTCTTTCACTCTCTGGATTTTTATATTCAAATAATCGCTTTAAGGACGAAATCTTTTTTTCAAG
>CAIYPA010000220.1 GCA_903927965.1 uncultured Bacteroidia bacterium
GAAGTTGATCCAAATCTTGCCACATAATTCCCACCCCTTTTGAACAATAGTGATTCAAATAATGGTATTGATGAAGATTACACAAGATTGGTAGTATAATAAGCTTCATTAACAAAAAATAAACCAAAACAACAGAGTAGACAAGAAACAGCAAGAATAGTTCCACTTATCCAGACTGAATTCAAATGTTGAGTGAGCCAAAGTCCGAGTCCACCTCCAATGCCAGAACCGCCAAGTACCCCAGCCTGTATATAGCCACTCACACGACCTTTGAGTTCGGCAGGGGTATCGTATGCCGAGAGTCCATTTGCAGCACTTCCTAAAAAAGAAGCTGCCACATTCGAAAATATGATTATTGATGTTAAAATCGGAAGACTTGATTCTTTTATAGGAAGGATTCCGGCAGTAAAAATTCCGGCTGCAGTAACAAAATTGGATAGAATATACCATTTTTTAAGAGATAATGAAGTATCCACTAACGGTGCCCACAAAAATTTAATTACATGAGGTAAAGTACTGGCTCCAACCAAGGCAGCAATATGTTCTAACGGAACTCCAGCTTTTGAAAAGAGATATGAAAACGTAACCGTGACATACCCCATCAGGATCCCAAAAGGTAAAACAAGCAACATGAAAATTGCAGGATGTGAATGCTGATGATTCAACTCTGTAAAATCAGATGCAATTTTTTTCATTTAAGTAAATTTTATCCATCGTAATTACCAGGGTTCATATTCATAATATGGATAACAGATTAACTGCCAAAAAAGATTTGGAGCCGATCCGTTTTGAAATAATCATAAAATGTTAAGCTCTGATTTTCTGCGCGACCAAATTTTCAGCAAAGATGCATCGGCCTGTTGTTAGCAGCTGGTGTTAGGACTATCCACTGTTATTTTAAAAGACTGCTTCTGCTAAACGCGTTTGTGAAATTCATTTTTAATTAAAAAACCCCGGACTCAGTTGAGAATCCGGGGTTAGAATAAGTTGGCGGCGGCCTACTCTCCCACTTTACGCAGTACCATCGGCGCTGTCGGGCTTAACTTCTCTGTTCGGAATGGGAAGAGGTGGAACCCCGACGCTATAGCCACCTAAATCTTTGGTGTAGAGACATTGCTCGAAACGTCTCTGGCATTTAGCTTATCAGCAATCAAAATCGTTTTGGTTACAGACGCGCAATGGCACGTCTCTACACATATGAACGTATATTTTAAATTCGTCAACATCTGGAAGAAACTCATTTTAAGAAAAATATGTTTGGGAAAAATACCCTGCCCTGGAAAGTTACGGGCAATTAGTACCACTCGGCTTTGACATTACTGCCTTTACACCTGTGGCCTATCAACGTCGTGGTCTTCAACGGCCCTTAAAGGAAACCTCATCTTGAGGGGAGCTTCGCGCTTAGATGCTTTCAGCGCTTATCTCTGCCATACTTAGCTACCCAGCGGTGCTCCTGGCGGAACAACTGGTGCACCAGAGGTATGTCCAACGCGGTCCTCTCGTACTAGTGTCAGGTCCTCTCAAGTTTCCTACGCCCACAAC
>CAIYPA010000221.1 GCA_903927965.1 uncultured Bacteroidia bacterium
GAAGTTGAGTTTGTCTTCATTCGTCACAGCATGATCCGATTCCCAACCCTCCGGTGTTGAGGCGGTGGCTTCACAGCTTTTAACGATTTGTCCATCTGATGATATCAAGGCATAAGCAACTTTAGCAGGAATATAGATCGGGGCAACTCCCTTGTTTTCCCAGGTTACTGTAATTCGGTTCTCTTTCTTTTTTAATAGAACTACTGGAAAAACTGCCTTTGATAAAATGAAATGATAGCCGAGCCGATTTGTCAATTTACGGATCAAATCAGGTTCTTTTTTCAGCAGATTAAGCCCCGATTCACCGCCACGGCTTAAATCACAGTAGGTTGGTTTCCCTTTTTCAATACACGATTCGAGCGTAAATCCCCTGTTCTGGTCGTCTTTTTTGCCGTACCACCATCCCAGTTTTTCCATCATTTCATAATTTCCGAAAAACTCAAATACAGAGGCCATTTTCCCGTTACAACGGGTCAGTTCACCACCATCACTGTTGCCACAAATGCCATCGCGCCGCAAACCAACACCGATGGAGACGGCCCAATCATAAATTGAACCGTTATAATTTGGCCCGGTGGGAAGCTGGAGTAACGTTTTATGGAATGCATCCCGGTGTATTTGGATGTGCTCCTTGTATTTTTCAATTGAAATATCGGGTTTCCCAAAAGGGTACATATGCCCTTCGCCCCAGTTGCCGTACGAACGGATATCGATGAATGCAATATTCGGATTGCCATCATAACGTGCAGCAAGTGCCTTGATAAAATTTTCCATTTTTTTTATAAACACGGGGTCATCGAAGACCGGAACCAATTTGGAACCTGGTGTTCCTGTGGTATTCAACTTCGGGTCTTTCAGTTCAAATGAATCATATTTGGCCCCGGCATCGAACACCCATTTTGGGCTTACCCAAAAATTGGAAGAGTGGGTACTGGCGCACATCACCCCGAATGCAAACTTTTTTCCTGCCTCTTTCCATGCTTTGATATCATTATCAATAACTTCCCATTGGTATAGGCCTTCCTCCGGTTCCAGCTTTGACCAACTGTAGCGCACATAACCCACTGTAGCAATATCGAGTACTTCGGAGGGCTGGTTTTTAACAGAACCATAAATGACCCAACCTTTGCCAGGATTGACAATTGCCCTTGCAGAAATGGATGGAACAACGATAATTCTATTATCCTGGTAACTAGAGTGTTGTTCTTTTGTATTTGCGACCTGCACTTTTGAAGGTGGAATGGCTTGTACCTTTTGGACAAAACAAAAAAAGGCAAATGCAAAAAGCAATAAAGTTGGAGAATTGTTTATGGAAGAGGTTTTCTTCCTTTTGTAGTTTTCCACGAATGATTATTTTCATCGGAAGCACTGACCGCCGACAGCAAATTGCCAGCAGCCAGTACCTTGAATTTTAATAGGTTATTTCTTCTAATTTTCTATTTCAGGATGACTTCCAGGACCGGAATTTCTACTGGTGGTTTCTGGACAGGAAGTGATAAGTTTAAGTTGTTCTTTTCTTCATCCCTACCGGCACGGTATTTAATTTCGGAAGCATCATGAAGAAACTGGATATATTTCACCTTGTCGCCCATATTTTTGAGTTTCAGGTTGCCCATCGGATAGCTCAACAAATGGATATACAACCGGTTGGTTTTCGCATTGTATGTTAAAAGAGTATTGTCGGGAGCCACAAATTCAGCAGGAGCTTCTGTGCAGCCATAGATTGAACGGTTATTGTATTTCATCCATTCTCCCATCGATTTTAAGCGGTCCTGAGCCCTGTAATCAAAAACCCCACGTGCTGTTGGACCGACGTTCAACAAAAGATTTCCCCCTTTACTCACCGATTCGATCAATAATTCAAGCAATTGCGGTGTACTTTTCCAGGTATTTTCGTCACGGTAGTAGCCCCACGAACCTGAGAAAGTCTGGCAGGTTTCCCAGTTGACCTTCTGTCCGTTGCGTTCAGGCCATTTCTCAACTTTATATTGTTCAGGCGATTCAAAATCCCATCCTCCATCAACGTCTTTGAGGTCAAGGCGGTCGTCGATGATAATGCCAGGCTGTAAAGTGCGGACCATTTTCAGCAAATCGATGGAACCCCAGTCGTCACGCCCTTTCCCATTTTTTCCCGGGAACGAAAAGTCAAACCAGATCACGCTGATCTCGCCATAATTGGTCAACAATTCACGCACCTGATTTTTAAGGTATTCGCGGTATTTGGCCATATCACGACCTTTGTTCAAACGGACATAAGCAGAATCGGTGGTTTGCCTTTGTGGGTGATTGCTATCTATTGTATAATCGGGGTGGTGCCAGTCGATGAGCGAATAGTAGAATCCGACTTTAAGCCCTTCTGCCCGCAATGCATCCACATATTCACGGATAATATCTTTACCGAAAGGGGTGTTGGTCGCCTTATAGTCAGTGAATTTTGAATCAAACAGGCAGAACCCTTCGTGATGTTTGGCTGTCAGTACAACATATTTCATACCGGCCTCTTTCGCCATACGTGCCCACTCTTTCGGATTGTAAAGATCGGGATTAAAATTGTCGAAATACTTTTGATATTGTTCATTGGTCAACCGCTCGTTGTTTTTCACCCACTCGTGACGGGCTGGCAATGCATAAAGTCCCCAGTGGATGAACATACCGAAACGGGCTTCAGTCCACCACGACATCCTTTTGGCTTTCTGCTCTGATGTTTCAGCCTTTAATTGTGCAAAACCTGTACCCTGCATTGCGAAAAGTGCAAGGAACAGCATTGTGATCATCTTGATTTTCAGATTGTTTCTCATTTGTTTGATTTTTAATTTAGATAATGGCAAGATAGGAGAAAAAGGTTAATATTTTTTAACTTATTCAAGCATAATCATTGATCTATTTTTTTTTGATTTTTTTTTTTTGATTTTATATTTTTGCCTCCCGAATTTTCATAAAATCTAAAATTAAGGAGAATTGAGTTATGTCAACACAAAAGAAATGGTTAAGACTGTTTTTAACCCTGGTAATAGGGGTAATCTGCACTTTTAGTCACGCCTTGAAGGCGAATGAAAGTGTTACATTGTACACACCTTACACGAAGATTTCGGTTCCTCCCGGCGAATCGATCGATTATGCGATTGATGTGATCAACAACAGTAAGGAAGTGCAAACGTTGGATATTTCTGTAACGGGTATGCCTGTTGGATGGAACTACAGTTTGAAGTCGGGTGCATGGACGATCGGGCAAATATCTGTCCTTCCCGGAGAAAGAAAAAGTCTATCCCTAAAGGTTGAAGTCCCGATGCAAGTCAATAAAGGGAACTACAAATTTACCGTGGTTGCAGGAGCGGCGGGTTCTTTGCCTTTGATTGTGAACATCTCTGAGCAAGGGACTTTTAAAACCGAGTTTACAACAACCCAGCCCAATATGCAGGGGAATGTAAGCTCAACCTTCACTTTCAATGCCAACCTGAAAAACCGGACCGCCGATAAACAGCAATATGCTTTTATGTCGAATACTCCGCGTGGCTGGACCGTGACTTTCAAAGCCAACTACCAGCCTGTAACTTCAGTTGTAGCGGAACCAAATAGTACACAGGCCATTGGTATCGAAATAAAAGCACCTGAGAAAACTGCGGCCGGAAAGTACAAGATACCTGTCAATGTTTCGTCTGGCTCCTCATCGACTGATCTGGAGCTCGAAGTTGTGATTACCGGTTCCTATAGCATGGAATTGAATACCCCAACTGGCTTGTTAAGTTCCGATATTACAGCCGGCGAAACGAAACAATTGGACC
>CAIYPA010000222.1 GCA_903927965.1 uncultured Bacteroidia bacterium
AGACTATGGAAATATCGACCGCCATATTTAAATTTAGCCAAAATCACCACACAAAAAGAATGGTTATTGATGTCAAACAGAAAAGAAACGATAACCTTTGAGGTTCAAAGAATGACAACAGAGGCTTACCGAAACTTCAGCAAAAAAAACTAAAATAAACATAGGCAAAAAAATCGCTGATCCTTCGGGAGAGAGTCACAGAGTTTTTGGACAGGTTACGTGTTTCAAAATGAGCTCTGATTTCCAATACCAGGATTAATTCTGTTATTTAACAATTATTATCGGCAAAACGGTTACTTTTGTTTCAGGTAGATATTTAGTTAAAAATTTTTAAAAAAACAGGATGAAAAAAGGGTTAATTCTTTGTATTGCAGGACTATTATGGATTACAACAGCTTACAGTCAGGATGAGAAGTTCAAGGCTTTGTTTATTTACAATTTTACAAACTACATTGATTGGCCGAACCCAGGCAGCACTTTTGTAATTGCTGTTTATGGTGATTCTCCCATTATCTCAGAATTACAGGCTACTTCAAAGACGAAAAAGGTGTCGGGTGCATCCATCGAAGTCAGAAAAGTCAATTCTATTCCCGAAATAGGCAATGCCAAGATTGTTTTTGTACCTGCATCCAAAAAGAAGTTTGTGACCGAAATAAACAAGGCAACATTGGATAAGTTTACATTAATCGTCAGTGATGGGGCTACCTCAGATTTTGGAATTAACTTCATAGTGGTTAATGACAAACAGTCATTTCAGATTTCAAAATCGAATATCACAAATCACGGATTGAAAGTTTCTACCTCGCTTGTAAGGATGGGAGTTCCTGTTAATTAGAAAAAAAGACCCAAATAACCTATCATCTTATCCTACCATGAAAGAAGCAAAAGCCCGTATCAAAATCAACAAACTGCTCGAAGAGGCAGGTTGGCGATTCTTCAGCAACAGCGAAGGCCCTGCAAATATCGTTTTGGAGAATAACGTAAAATTGACCCTGCACGAACTGAACGATCTCGGGGAAGATTTTGAAAAAACAAAGAACGGATTCATTGATTATCTGCTACTTGACGATAAAGGATTCCCATTGATCGTTTTAGAAGCAAAAAAAGAGGAGATCAACCCTTTATCGGCAAAAGAACAGGCCAGAAAATATGCCCAATCACAAAATTGCAGGTTTGTCATCCTATCGAACGGAAACCAGCATTATTTTTGGGACCTTGATCGTGGGAACCCAAATATTATTTCAAAGTTCCCTTCGCCCGACACCGTTGTTGGTTATGCATCGTTCAAACCCAATTCCCAGGCTTTGATCAACGAAATCGTCAAAGATGATTATATAGCTGTCACACAGAAACCTAATTACGATAAAGACCCCAGGTTTAAAGACGATAAACTGCGAAACGGCTACATCGATGAATGCAAACTGCGATTCCTTCGTAAATATCAGGTGAGGGCAGTCGAACGGATACAGGAGGAGGTAAAAGCAGGGAAAGACCGCTTCCTTTTCGAAATGGCTACCGGTACCGGTAAAACCCTTACGGCAGCAGCGGTGATCAAATTGTTTTTGAGGACCGGAAATTCAAGGCGTGTTTTGTTCCTGGTTGATCGCCTCGAACTGGAAGTCCAGGCATGGAAATCGTTTAAAGACTATCTGAGAAACGATTACAAATGCTCGATTTACAAGGAAAACCGTGACGATTGGCGCAAATCGGAAATTGTGGTCTCAACAGTCCAATCGTTTTTGTTCAAGAACAAATACAAACGCATTTTTGCACCGACAGATTTTGATCTGGTCATTTCGGATGAAGCCCATCGAAGTATCGGGGGCAACAGCCGGGCCGTTTTTGAGTATTTCATCGGCTACAAGTTGGGATTGACTGCCACGCCAAAGGATTATTTGAAAAAAATCAAAAAAGACGAATTGAGCGTTAACGACCCGAGGGAACTTGAACGAAGGATGTTGCTCGACACTTATACCATTTTTGGCTGCGAAGATGGCAAGCCAACTTTTCAGTACAGTTTGCTCCACGGGGTAAGGGACGGTTTTCTGATCAATCCGGTCGTTGTAGATGCCCGGACCGAAATTACCACCGAATTGCTTTCTGAGCAGGGGTATAGTGTCCCCATCGTAAACGAGGATGGCGAAGACGATGTACAGGCATTTTTCCAAAAAGATTTTGAGAAGAAATTCTTCAGTACCAATACCAATCGGATATTTTGCAAAACAATACTCGACAATGCTTTACACGATCCTGTGACCGGCGAAACCGGTAAAACCATCGTGTTTTGTGTGAGCCAGAACCATGCTGCACGGATCGCCCAAATTCTGAACGAGATGGCAGACCAACGGTTTCCCGGAAAGTATAGTTCCGATTTTGCCCTGCAGGTCACGTCGTTGGTACAGGATGCACAGCAGTTTACGATCAATTTTACCAACAACAACCTGAAAGGGACCGGCAATTTCAACCCCATGTACAAAACCAGCAAAACAAGGGTTTGTGTTACTGTTGGGATGATGACCACCGGATACGACTGTCCCGACTTGCTGAATGTCTGTTTATTGCGCCCCATCTTTTCACCGACCGAATTTATCCAGATCAAGGGAAGGGGGACACGCACCCATAATTTTCTAAAGGAATTGTTGGATAATGACCTATCCAAGAGGATATTACAACCGATCAAGAAAAAATTCAAATTGTTCGATTTCTTTGCGGTCTGCGAATATTTTGAGGAGACGTTCAATTATGACGAGGTGATCAAGCTTCCACCCCTAAAAGGTGATGGCACTGGAGGTGGCGGACCTGTCCACTCCGATGAGTACGACAGCACGAAGCTGGACCCGATCCATACAATGGTGCTAAGGGACATCGGACAGGAGGGGATGAAAATCGACCGGATGTTCTTCGAGAATTTTGAGGAAACCGTAAAATCGGATGTCGAAGTTCAAAAAATGATCGAACAAAAAGACCTTGACGGAATAGAAAAATACATCGTCCAGAACATCTTCGATAAGCCGGAAGAGTTTTATAATATTGAAAAGCTCCGCAATTCTGTAAAAGTTGACCGAAGGTTGATGTTGCGTGAAATCATCGAAAAAATGCTGGGCTACATTCCGTATTTTAAAAGCAAGGATGAACTGTTGGAGGACGAGTTTGATAAATTCGATACCCGTTATTTGCCAGAGGATGCTTATTTTATCTATGCCAAAAATTATTTCAAAAGTTATATTATCGACCCTGAATTTCGCGAAATCATTGAAAATAAGAAATTTGCACTGCTCAATACCAACCCGAACGGTGAAGTGTTCCGGAACCTTTCGCCTACTTTACGGACTTTAATCCCCGAATACATCAAAGACAATGTTTCGTTGAACCGGTTTATGGCCTAAATATTTTAGATTTGTAGGATGGTTTTAATGGCAATATTGTTTGATGGTTTCCGATTCATGTTGAACCCTTTCAGGGTTCCCTGGTTTGGTTTTGCGTTTGAACCATAGGTTCCACCTATGGCTATTCATGTTAAACCACTCCGTGGTTTTGATGAATCGATCCTGTTCCTGATCTGAAGGAGACGGAAACCAAACGGCCATTTATGAAATTCCGTGGTTTTAATGAAATGGTCAAACCATGATCCCGAAGGGTCGAACGTGAATAGCCATAGATGAAATCCATGGGAAAGGATGACAATCAAATATTTACTCATGATCTCGAAGGGATCGAACGTGAATAGCCATAGATGAAATCCATGGGAAAGGATGACAATCAAATATTTACTCATGATCCCGAAGGGATCGAACGTGAATAGCCACAGATGAAATCTGTGGAAAAGACGGGTATGAATCGTCTTAACGATCCTGACGGGATCGAACAAAAATTACTTGGTACAGAATACCGGCAATAAATGAAAACAAACCCCTGTGGTTTAAAAAACAAAACAATGCTCGATAACGAAACGAAAAAAAGGATAGATACAGCCCGCGACATTTTGGTAGGCAAAGTCCCCGACCCAAAAAGTCAGGTCGAACAGATTACCATTGCCCTGATATACAAGTTTATGGACGATATGGACAAAGAAGCTGTCGATTTTGGCGGTGAAGCGACCTTCTTTGCCGGGGAATACGAAAAGTACAGTTGGACAAAAATATTCGATCCCAAGATTGGCGGGCACGAAATGCTGAACCTCTATGGCGAGGCAATTGTAAAACTGAACATCAACCCAAATATTCCACAGCTTTTCCGCGATATTTTCAAAAACGCCTACCTTCCTTACCGCGATCCCGAAACATTGAAACTGTTCCTCAAAACGATCAACGACTTCAGGTACGACCACAGCGAAATGTTGGGTGATGCTTTTGAATACCTCCTCTCTGTGCTGGGTTCGCAGGGCGATGCCGGACAGTTCCGCACACCGCGCCATATTATCGACTTCATGGTCAAGGTGCTAGAACCGCAAAAGGGGGAATCCTCGTGCGATCCGGCTTGCGGCACGGCAGGTTTCCTAGTATCCTCGTACAAACAAATCGTTGAGCAGAACACCAAAAAATCAAAAGGTGATCTGTTGACTCCCGACGACAGGAAACGGATGATGCAAAACTTTGTGGGTTACGATATTTCGCCCGATATGGTCCGGTTGAGCTTGGTTAACCTTTACCTGCATGGCTTTACGGCTCCCCGGATCTACGAATACGACACCCTCACGAGCGAAGAGCGTTGGAACGAATATTACGACATCATCTATGCCAATCCACCGTTTATGACGCCAAAAGGTGGGATCAAGCCGCACAAGAAATTTACCGTACAAGCCACAAAAAGCGAGGTGCTGTTTGTCGATTACATTGCCGAGCATATCAACCCCTCCACGGGCCGGGCAGCCATTATCGTACCCAATGGCATTGTTGCCACCACCCAAACTGCCTATATGCAGTTGCGCAAATTGCTGGTCAACGAGAGTTTGATAGCCGTGATCAGTTTACCTGCCGGGGTGTTCCAGCCCTATAGTGGGGTGAAAACCAGTATTTTAATCCTGGATAAAAGGTTGTCCAAAAAAAGCAAACATATCCTGTTTCTAAAAATCGATAACGATGGTTTTGGTTTAGGATCCCAACGCAACGAAATCGAAAGCAACGACCTCCCGTTGGCATTGGAAACAATATTGGATTACAAGCGTCGGATCGGGAACAATGAACCAATTGGAGAGTTCCCGGGATTAGCCACTTTGGTTGAAAAATCTTTAGTGTTAAAAAACAAAGATGTAGTCCTTAGTTCTGACCGATATGTAGTTGGTAAACCATTGCAATCAACATTTAAAATATCAAAGCTTGACGATTTATGCATTTTCAAAAGAGGTCCTTTTGGAGGTTCGCTCAAAAAAGAAATTTTTGTTTCAAATGGAAATCTCGTTTATGAACAATACCATGCAATAAACAATGACTTCGAGTTTGGAAGATATTTCATTGATGATTTCAAGTTTGCAGAAATGAAAGGTTTTGAGGTAAGGCCAAACGATTTATTAATCAGTTGTTCTGGAACAATGGGTAAAATTGCAATTGTTCCTAAAAATGCAAAACGAGGAATTATAAATCAAGCATTATTAAAACTAACGCCTAATATTGAAAAGATTGATTCAATATACTTAAAAAAAGTATTGGAGACTGAGGAGGTTCAAAAAAGATATTTCAGAGATCAGGAAGGAGCTGCGATCCAAAATGTTGCATCTGTAAAAGTTTTGAAAGAAATCGAAATCCCACTTCCCCCACTCGACATCCAGCAACAAATTGTAGCCGAGATAGAAGCATACCAAAAAATTATTGATGGGGCCAAACAGGTTGTAAACAACTACAAACCAACCATTAGTATTAAGCCGGAATGGAAAATAATGGAATTGGGACAGGTTTGTGATCATTTCCAAAACGGACTCAATTTTTCAACTGAACAGGTAGGTAGAGGAACTAAATTTATTAACATAAAGGACTTATATTCAAATATATATGTAAATATTTCAAATCTTGAACAAGTCGAGATTTCTGAAAAGGAAAAGGAAAGCAAAAAAGTGACTGATGGAGATTTACTCTTCGTTAGATCATCTGTAAAGTATGAAGGTGTTGGTTTTCCATCTTTAGTTAAGACAAATAACGAAGAAATTGTTTTTTGTGGTTTCATAATTAAATGCACTCCTATAGATACTATTGTTATCCCTGAATACCTTTTATTCTTATTGCGAACTCAAAAATATCGGAATACAACAGTCTCTTTATCAAATAGATCTAGTATTACAAACATTTCACAAGACAATTTAAAAACGATAAAAATACCAATTCCTTCTCTCCATGAACAAACCCTTATTGTCCAACGCATTGAAGAAGAACAATCCCTGGTGAATTCGAATAAGCGCTTGATCGAAATATTTGAGCAGAAAATAAAGGACAAGATCGATGAAGTTTGGGGCGTGAAAGATGAGAAAAAATACGCGGTACCGAATGATGAGTTGTTGATCGGTTCGGAAGATTTTGATTAGATCTTTTCCGTTGGTTGCACAGGTGGTTATTGGTTTCACCGATCTTCGATTCAAATTAAAGCCTTAAAGGCCAATTTGATAATAATTTAAATGACTTAAACGATGAATAAAGCAGAACCATACAACAGCAGTATTTTAGATGAGATTTTTGATTCGATCACTCCCGAAGAGGAGGAAAAGATCAGGAAGCGGATGTTGCTTGCCGCAAGAATTGACAAGGGGATCAAGGCAAAAGGGTGGAAAAAGAAAGACCTTGCCCTTGCCCTAAACAAACAACGTTCCGAGATCACCACATGGTTGAGTGGTACCCACAATTTCAATACGGATACCCTATTTGACATTGAACGGGTCTTAAATATTGGGTTGGTAGATTTTGGTTAACTACTTAATTAGTATGTCATTAACTTATTGGATGTAAGCTGCTAAGAACTATCACAATTCAGGGGAACATTTCTCCACACAGCAATTTGCCAGTTGTTGACCCGAAAGCTTTTGTAAAAAGTACTGTATAGCTCCTGAATAAATGTGATTACTAAATACTTCTGACCTTAAAGTTTTTTTTATATTCACCAATTGTATTAACAGGTAGTTTGCTTCCAACAGCCTTGACATCGCGGATAAAATCGTTACATTCCTGTTCGGTGAGTTGTTTTTCTTTCAAAGCTTCGGCCAACAAATCAATGTCTCAGTTTTCGTCGCCACGCTCGGGATTTGTTATGTCAATGCCGATTTTCTGCATCAATTCCATATAATGACCCTCCGAAATTCTCTCAACATCAAAGAGTCTTTTTGCCTTTTCGCCGTAATCTCCAACAATAACACCATGGTTTCCTTCCTTGTAAAGCGATGTTTCATAACCATATTGCTGTGCCGTTTCGGTAGCCTTAAACGTCCTGAAATGGTCAAATGCCTTGGCATCCATTAAACCGAGCATCTTTAACCGAACAAGCATCGATGAATGGGAGACGGAGAAATACTGCTCCAACCTGATCACTGTTTGTAAACTGATTTTCTTTTGATGAAGTTCTTCGTCAGGTATCATTTCCTGAATACCGGTTTCAGGCATTAAAAAGCAGGATGCAAAATAATCGGCATTGTATTCCTCTTTTTTTTTAGGATCGAATAACCCGGTTTTACATTGGTGGATTTCAGATTTGCCCTGAATGAACAGGTGATAAAGTTCGTGGGCTATCGTAAAATGCTGCCTTCCAACTGAATGATTCGAATTGACAAGTATAAACCTTACATTATCGTTGATCTTTAATGACATACCCGAAAAAGCTTCGGTTAACGGTCTGAAAAGCGTGAGCACATTCAATTTTAACAATAGGCTTTTAAGTCGGATCGCCTCGCCTCCGCTGATTCCGTTTCGTTCCCTGAATTGGTTTGCCTTTTTTTGAATTAATACGCTCATACCGTTTCAAGTAGATTATTCATTTTAAGGTAATTCTTAACAATAGCTTTAAAATCAGCAATCGTTTCAAAATCAGCCTTTTCAAGTCCTTCCATCCTGAACGCACAAGCCACATTTTCCTTTAAAAGTCTTTCATCTTCTTCATAGAAATCGGACAGCTCAACTCCATACAAATCGCTTAAACGGGTAAGCACCTCAAATGGAATTTCACGTGTACCATTTTCATAATAGCTCATCATTTCTCTTTTTACACCCAGAAAGTTCGCGACCGTATCTTGCGAGAATCCATTGATATCCCGATAGGCTTTAATATTTCTGCCGATAAAATTGTCTGGTATCATTGCTTTTTGAATTTGTTACAAATATAGTAGATATCTACCAAATAATAAAAAAGTGTAACAATTATTTTTATTAAATGTTTCAAATAGTTTCGTGATTATATTGAATTTAATTAGGTATCACTTTTGTTACGAAACAATTCGAAATACGGAATCTCTAAAAACCAATATTTTACTTTGAAATTGAATGTCGGTGCTTAAGCTTATTTACCCTGCAAAACTGCTGTCTGCCGAAAGGAAAGGTTAATCTAATTTCGTAAAACATCCCAAACTCCCTAAAACGAAGAAACCCGCTGATAATCAGCGGGTTTCTTCGTTTATTATGAGGTGCCCAGAACAAGACTCGAACTTGCACACCGTAACCGGAACCAGCCCCTCAAGCTGGCGTGTCTACCAATTTCACCATCTGGGCAGATTGCTTTTCGCGGTTGCAAATATATAAAAAAATCAAATCCGACAACCGCCAATTCTTATTTTTAATAAAAAGGTTTCCTATCGGGCGTAGGTCACCTCCAATTTCACATCCTCAACCACACCAGAGGAATTCAGGTAAAACCTAAGTATTTCAGTCTTAATCGATTTCGGACTTTCAAACTTGTCGTACTGAAACGCCCCTGTGTTGATGGGTGCTGCTTTTAAAAATTTACTTTTCTCATAAATATGTACCGACCGTCCACCTGAAGCTGTTTCCACCCGCGTCGGCCTTCCCATTTCTAGCAACAACTCCTGCTGCGATTTTCCTTTGTAACTTCGGTTGAGTTTCTTTTCAACACTGCATCCCGACAGGATCAAGACCAGGCAACAGACGAGCCCAATAATTTTATTTTTCATTTGAACTATTTTAATTAACAGATTCTATTTCAATAAAATACGATTCATCTTTTGCGGCGCAATGATCATTTCAACATTTAACAACATCCTGATTGCGCCGCCTTTTCGGGATAATCTACAATCCTACAATAGTTTAACACCTACGGTGTATTGATCCGTTCCAAAATATTATTTGGTTTTCTTTTTTCATCCTTCCAACGCCGATTCCCATTTTCCTTCTATTCTTCTGTTTCCCGTCTCGGTGGCTGAGCGGAGCCGAAGCCCCGTTTCCCATCTCCCGTTGCGGTTGCTGAGCGGAGTCGAAGCACCGGTAGCTGAGCGGAGCCGAAGCCCCGTTCTCCGTTTTCCGTAAACCATCCTTTATTTTGCGGCGCATTGAATATCCAATCTATTAACAACATCCCGATTGCGCCGCCTTTTCGGGATAATCTACAATCCTACAATAGTTTAACACCTACGGTGTATTGATCCGTTCCAAAATATTATTTGGTTTTCTTTTTTCATCCTTCCAACGCCGATTCCCATTTTCCTTCCCCCATTCTTCGGTTTCCCTTTTCCGGTCTCCGTTCTCCGTTCTCCCATTCACACCCTCTCCAAATCACTCCCTCTTCGCAGATGCTCAATCAGCCCCTCACACGCATCTTCCAGTAAATCAAGGACTAGCTCAAAACCCGCGTCACCTCCATAATAAGGGTCGGGGACTGTGTCGTAGTTGAACTTTTCGCAAAAGTCGGTCATCCTGAAAATCTTTTTCCTGTCGGCCGCTGATCGGGCCACTGTATTCAAATCGGTAATATTTTGATCGTCCATACCGATGATCATATCAAAATGGTCAAAATCATGATCGCGTTTCACCTGGCGCGAAAGGCTCGTGACCTGGTAACCCCTCCGAAGGGCATGGCGCCTCATCCTTGCATCGGCAGGCTCGCCTGCATGAAAGCCAATGATACCCGCAGAATCACAGTGAATTAAATTCCCAAAGCCCTTTTTTTCAAGTTTTACCTTCATTACAGCCTCAGCGGCAGGCGAACGGCAGATATTGCCAAGACAAACAAACAAAAGATGTATTTCGGTCATTGAACGTTGTTTTTTATTATTCCTATTAACACCATATAAGTAAAAAGAATTAAAGTTATTACAAAGATGCACCTATTATTGGATATGAACCGCTTTTTGTCCAACTTCGCGTTTAAAAATATCAAAACACACAAAAATTATTTCCAAATCGTTTGAACGATTATTGATTTGCAATTGTTATATTAACAAAAAACTTTCAAAACTTTAATATTATGGCAGATTTAAAGACCACTTATATGGGCGTCGAATTGAAAAACCCCATTATTTTAGGAGCTTGCAGCTTGGTTGAAGATATTGCGGCGATTCAGAAACTGGAACGTGCAGGCATTTCGGCAATTATTTACCGTTCGTTGTTTGAGGAGCAGATCCACCTTGAGCAGATTCAACTGCAGGACCAGCTTGGGGAATATGACCATCGCAACGCCGAGATGACGCATTTGTTCCCTGAAGTGAAACATGGCGGTGCAAGGGAGCATTTGTTTAAACTCGAAAAGCTGATTTCGAAAGTGAGCATCCCTGTATTTGCAAGCTTAAATGCCACTTACGAAGAGTCGTGGGAAGATTATGCCATCGCCCTAGAAAAAACGGGTGTTGCCGGATTGGAGATCAATTTTTATGATGTTCCTGTCAATGATGAAATTAACGGAGCAGCGATCGAAGAACGTCAAATCCGCATCCTGACAAGATTAAGGGCTGCTGTAAAGATTCCGGTAAGTGTGAAATTGAGTCCGTTTTATGCCAACCCGCTCAACCTGATTTCGCAGATGGATAAAGCCGGGGCCAACAGTTTTGTGCTGTTCAACCGTTTCTTCCAACCTGAAATCAACACCGAAACTGAGGAGTTCTTCTATCCTTTCGACCTGACCCACCAAAAAGATTATCAGCTTAGTCTCCGTTTTACCGGCTTGTTGTATGGCAATATCAAAGCCGACATCTGTGCAAACAGGGGCATCTCCGATGGCAACGACGTGGTCAAGATGTTGCTGGCAGGTGCAGGTTCGGTTCAGGTTGTAAGCGCCATCTACAAGAACAAGGCTAGTCACGTCACAAGTATGCTCGAAACCCTCGACAGTTGGATGGATGCCCGTGGTTACAAAACCATCGAAGATTTTAAAGGGAAACTTTCGATGAAAAACAGCAAGGACCCATATGCCTATAAAAGGGCACAATATGTCGATATCCTTCTGAAATCGGGCGAGATTCTGAAGAAATATCCGATGGTTTAGGCGACTAGCGGCTGGCAACTAGCGACTGGCGACTGGCGTGAACAGTATTCAGATAATGAACTGTATATCAAAACAAAAATCGTAAAAACCTTATTTCCAATTTTTTAACCTTAATAGCAGAGAGGAACATCGCAGCAGAAACCTTATTTACCTTATTTTTTAAGGCAAATAAGGTTTTTCTGATTTTGAGTTTTCACCACAAAGTTTTTTTTAGTTTGAATAGTTTTTAAATTTGGGCAAAATTGTTTGACATGAAGTTTTTTCTTAAACCCATTGTATTACTGATACTTATATCATTAACGATTATTGAAGGGCTAAATGCCCAACCCTTTCAATTGAAGGTCACGCTCGATGGTTTAAAAGACACGAATGTTTACCTCGCCCATTATTATGGGAGCAAGATTCTGCGCATCGATTCTGTGAAGCTCGATTCAAAGGGGACAGGGATTTTCAAAAACAAGGAGGAACGGATAAAAGGAATTTATGTCATTTACCTGAACAAAGACAGTTACTTCGATTTTATGTTGGGTGCCGATCAGCAGTTCTCGATCAATACCTCCTTTGCCCCTCAGGCCAAACGGGTTTATAGCGGCGCAATTGAAACCGAACAGTTTCAGGTCTATCAGGAGTTCCTGTCTGCGCAGCGGACAAAGCAGCAGGCCATGCAAAAGGAATATGAGCTTCACAAGAACAATGTAGATTCGGCCAAATTGATTTCGGGAGAGATGGACCAGCTAAACACTCAGGTAGAAGCCTATTGGACCAATAAATCGGCCGAATATCCAAATAGCTATTTTGCCGATTTTCTCCGGTCAATGATCATCCCACGTCCCGCGCCATTTGTGGCTCCCGAGGGTTGTAAAAATCCCGATCCCTTGAAATGGGTGTCCAATTACATTTTTATGGTGAACCATTACTGGGACAATTTCAATTTTGCAGAGCCTGGAATGATCAGGTCACCACTGATCGACGGGAGGATTGACGGGTATTTCAAAAACAATATTTTGCAGTATCCCGATTCGTTCCTGCGCCCCACCTTTGCGCTGATCGAAAAAGCCAGGGCCAATACCGAGATGTTCCATTATATTGCGCTCCACAGGCTCAACGATGCCATTACATCTGAAATAATGGGGATGGACAAGGTGTTTGTCGCAATTGCCGAACGGTATTTCATGAACAAGGATGGGGCGTGGCTCGATTCGGCCGCCTTGGCAAAAATCAAAGACAAAGTAAGGGTCACCAAGCCAAACCTGATCGGCAACCTTGCCCCCGAACTCAAACTTCCCGACTCTGACGGGAATATCTTCAGTTTAAGGCAAATCAATGCAAAATATACCATCCTTCTTTTCTGGGAACCCAGTTGCAGCCATTGCAAAAAGGCTGTTCCGCAATTGTACAATGATTTGTGGCTTCCGCTGAAAGACAAAGGAATAGAAATTTACGCCGTCTGCACCCAGAACAAGAAAGAGGATTGGATGAAATTCGTTGCCGAGAATAAGCTTTACGACTGGACAAATGTGTGGGACCCTTCCCTTACATCGAATTACCATGCCTTGTATGATATCTATAGTACCCCGGTGATCTACATCCTTGATGCGAAGAAAAAGATTGTTGCAAAACGGATCGAGGTCGAGTCGGCCTTTAAGTTTCTGAAACAAATGCTTGGACTGAAATAGGATAACAATAGTTGAACCACCTTCTGATTTGTTACTTCGACTTCGCTCAGTAACCGGTCAATGAGCGAAGCCGAAGTGCCGGTTTCGTTACCACTCCACCGGGGGTTATTCAAATTGAACCATATTCGTGGTTCTTTAAATCTTAAAGAATATTTTGTTTTTATAAAGCCAATAACATAAATACCAGAGAGTTGCCCAAATGGCAAGACTGGTCATCACCTGAACCCCAAGTGGTCCCATCCAGGAGAACAAAGCATTTGTAAACGGAACAAAAAACTTGTCGATTGGTTTGACAAAGCCGACTTCAAAAAACAGGTAGATAAATATTGAATTCATCCCCACCACTTTGAACATGTTGTAGCCTGTGGCAAAGTAGCGTTTAACATCGATCAGCCAATAAAACAGGCAAAGTACCAGGATGGCCCAGCCACCGCTCACAAAAATAAATGCGGAGGTGGCGATTTTCTTGATAATGGGGGTAATCTCCATCGCATCCAATGAAAAACCAATGATCAGTGAAATTAGTCCGGCACCCAACATCCATTGGATCTTGATTTTAGGGGACTTTTCGCTCATCAGAAGTTTCCCGCACATCACACCCCAAACGGTATGTGCCGTTGTTGAAACGAAGTTTAAGGTTGCCCACGAACTTGCCTTGTCAACCCCTTCGATCTTGTTGTTCACCCATGCCCCAAGGTTATGAAGGTCAACCCATGGATTGTTGAACCCTTCGACAGGGAAAAACCGGTAGGCAAGATCGATAAGCAATAAAATGACACCCGTAAAGATCAGTTGAAAGGTAAAACTTTTGTTGCGGATCAGAAATGCAACCAAATAGGTTACAGACAATTGCGCAAGTACGTCCTGAAACCGCCAGACGATCTTTCCCGGTCCGATGCAATAAATTGCCCATCCGATAAACAGCAACAGAAACGACCTTTTAAACGCATGGCGCCTGATCAATTGATCTGAGTCCCCTTTTTTCTGACGGTTGGCGACTGCAAACGGGATGCTTACGCCAACGATGAACATAAAGAATGGCTGGATTAAATCCCAGAAATGGATCCCATGCCACTCGTGATGGCTGAATTGTGTACCCAAAAATTGCATAAACGAGCTGTCAAATTTGTCGAAAAGACCAAAAAGATGCGTGCTTTCCCCTGCAAGCAGGAACATTGTCAACCCACGGAAGAAGTCGATCGAATTGACCCTGTAAACTCCCGCAGCAACCGGATTTTGAATATTATCTCCCATAGATATACGTTAAATTAAATATTGAATTTACATTCCTTGTAAAAATTAGCACAATTTTGTCATAGGGCACCTTCAATATCTATTTGATTATCAATATTAAGAATGAATACCCCCTTCATGGGGCAGGGTGTAAAATATAGAAGTTTCAACCTTTGATTTTATTTTACCAGCGCGGCCTTGCAATAAGCGACGCATTTAACCACTTCCTTGACTGCATCCGAACCTTCAGGGACATTGTATTCAAGTTCGATGTCACATTCAATCGGCCATTTGTTCTTCTGAACCAACTGCAACATTTCGTTCACAGGGGTTTCACCTTTTCCAAATTGTTGGTTTTTATTGGGTTCGGCAGCTTTTGGACCGGTTTTGTCCTTGATGTGGATGCTGACAATCCGGTTGTGCAACCTTTCGATCAGTAAACATGGGTTCAGGCCCGTGGCACCAAAATAATGGCCTGCATCGAAGTTGAGCATTAATCTTGAACCATAAGACAACGATTTGTCGAAACTAAAGTTCGGGTCGCCTGGTTGGCCGTGGTTGTGGAAAATCACATAAAGTTTGTGTTTATCTGCAAAAGGAGCCATCCGTTTCGCCGACTCTTCCGAAATTTCCATCGTGATTCCGACGGCACCCAGGGTTTTGCAAACCTTAAAGGCATAATCGATTTCAGAATCCGACCATTTACTTTCACCCAATTTCAGGATATTGATTTTTATCCCTTTGGAATTGAACATCTTACGGACTTCTTTGAATTTGTCCATTGAAACGGTACTGCGCCAGTCGGCGATTACTTTCGCATCTTTCGATTGGGGAATCCCTGCATATTGCTCTACCGCTCCACCCATCAACTCGATGGAACTCAATCCCGACTGGAGCGAATAATTGAGCATCCCCGCAAGGGTTTGATCGGGCATACTCCTGTAACTGTAGGTGATCGCCCCAACCTGTACGCCCCCGAATTTGGAGTTTGGTTTATCCGCTGCTTTGGCAAATGATTGAAACAAAAAAGCTGAAACAAAAAGGAGTGCAATAGCTTTAAGGCCAATCTGCACAAATCTGAAAGGTGATGTTCTCATAATCTGCATGTTAATGTGTTAATTGATTGATATTTAGTTGATTAAAACAAAAATGCGAAATTTGGCCACAATTGAATTGTTATTGTAAAGAAAATCAAAAAAAGTTTTCAAACCTTAGTTTTGAAAAATGATTTGGGTATTTTTATAAAGATAAAAAATGTAAAACCATGTCAAGTTTTAAAAGCCTGATTTTCAATTTTCTGATCAGAAAAAGCCATTTGTTTCAGGGAAAATTGAAAAAAGAAGTTTTTGATTTTAATACATCCATTGCCGGTTTTAGGGAAAGGTGCGAGAAAGGCGCTGCTAGATATGCCAGACTTCCTGCTGAAGTTACCGTAAAAGCTCAGTATCTCGAAGGGATAAAAGCAGAATGGCTGAAACCCCTGGGATCGGACCCTGAGAAATTGATATTGTATGTTCATGGGGGTGGTTATGTGGCAGGTTCATGCAACGACCACAGGGGGTTCGTCTCAAAATTCGCAAAGGTCACCGGTGTTACAACATTGATTTTTGAATACAGGCTTGCGCCTGAAAACCCCTTCCCGGCGGCCCTCGAAGATTCTGTAAAAATCTATGAGGAGATTCTTAATTCAGGATATCAACATGAAAATATATTAGTTGCAGGTGAATCTGCGGGTGGAGGTTTGTGCCTGGCCCTTCTCCTCGCTCTGAAAGACCGCCATATTAATTTACCTGTGGCAGCAGTTGCGATTTCACCGTGGACCGACCTGACCTGCTCCAGCGATTCGTACCGGACAAAAAACAGGGTCTCTCCTGCCCCACTCAACTCATGGACAGTTTTCAGCAAATACTATGTGGGCGACCAGGAACCAACGAACCCGTTCATTTCGCCTTTATTCGGCGACTTAAAAGGTTTACCACCACTCCTGATCAATTCAGGCATTAGCGATGAATTGTATGAAGATGGTGAGAAATTTGCCCTAAAAGCGAAGGAGGCCGGAGTTGAAGTCAAATTCACCCCCGGTCCTGATATGATCCATTGTTATCCACTTTTGGCCCCGATGTTCAGGGAGGCCACGGAAGCGATGGACGAAATCGTTGCCTTTGTAAGAAAGCACCTAAAACTTAAAGATTTCGCTTCCCGCTAAAAGAAAACAACCCAGGCCATAGTCTTCAAAGTCGGGTTTGCTGTCATAGGTAACAGGCTGACTGTCGGATGGTTGTTTACCTGTTCCCTGAACAAATCCTAAGAAACCATCAGCGTGGAGTGCGTCATTTACCATTGCATTCCAGGCTTTGGCAATCACAGGTTTGTATTTTTTGGCGTTCAATAAGCCATTGTTGATGCCCCATGCCATGCCATAAGCAAATAAAGCCGTTCCGCTCAACTCCTTGCCACCAAAGTTGTTTGGGTCGTGCAAGCTTGCATTCCAGAAACCATCGGCCCTTTGGATGGGCAATAAGGCTTTCATCATATCGAGGTAGGTTTTCTGATATTCCTTGCGGTGCGGATCATCCTTCGGCAGGATTCCGAGCACCTTGACCAACGCCGCCACGACCCAACCATTCCCGCGAGACCAGTAGCAATCTTCACCATTGGGTTCCTTGTATGGAGGTTTGAAATCCTTATCGCGCCACCACAATTTATCTTTCGGATTGTAGAACCCTTGTTTCACTTTCGAATCCATGTACATCTGGTACATCCTTTCGGCATATTGTTTCTCCCCGGTAATTTTTCCAAGCTTTGCAAACAGGGGCATGGCCATCTGAAGGGCATCGATCCAGGTCCAGTCATCAATTTTGTCAGTTGCAAGCATCAGGTCAACCGAGGCTTTGATATCTTTCAACCTTTCTGGTTTTTTGTCAATTTCATAGAGGTCGAGGTAGGTCTGGCCACAGCACTGGTTGTCGGCATTGCGGGTTTTGATCCCATCGCGCAAGCCCCATTTGTGAGCATCGCCCCACGAAACGGCATAATCATAATAGGCTTTATCACTGTTAATTGCGTACAATGCCATCAAACCTTCGTAATAGACGGCGCGTGTCCAGATATTGCTGGGGCGCTCCTTGTTCGTGACGATGCTTTTACTGGTATCGGGCCATTTTTTCATAAAATAACCATTGGCAAGCACCATTTTGTCCATGATCTCCTGCTTTGACGGCAATTTCTGTGCGTTGGCAAAGCAAGTGGCCAAAAGTGCAATGACCAGAATCACAAGGGTCTTCTTCGAATTCATTTGTTTATAATTTTAGAGTTGTTCCGAAGCTGTTTTTGTTATCTCTTTATCTTTGATTAATTTGCAATCCCTGATCGAGAACTCCGCTACATTTTTCAAGACGACTGATGGAACCGTCCCGACTTTTCCAACCATCAGGTGGTCAAGGCTGATCCCCGAGACATCATCAAGAATCATTGCCGGACGGAAATCATCGTTCTCCAATTTCATTTCCACCTGGTTGAGAACAATATTTTTGGCGTGGCGGATAAAAAATCCATAGGAAGGCATTGGCCCAAACTCCTGTGGGTCAGGATAGGACTTTTCATGTTCACCGACTTCTACCAAAGCCTGCTCTTTCGGGGCACCACCTTTGATGCGGATCGTGATGTTGCTCAATTTCACATCTTCGACAGGATGATCGGGTAAGCCGACGATCATCGAACAATACTTTGGGTTTTCGCTGTAAATGATCACATTGCTGATGTTGATGCGGCGGATTGTTCCGATTGGAATACCTGCCGGTCCCCGCATCCGTGCCCCAATCCTCAGAAAAAATGGAGCTCCCTGAAGATCCTTCATCACAACATTGTCAACAGTTACATCTTCGAGAATACCGCCATCCACGGTTTCGAGGGCGAGTCCACGGCAAAATTCAAATGTGCAATTTGTGATCGTGATGTTCCTGAAACCTCCGTTTGATTCGGTCCCAAATTTAATCCGGCCTGTCACCACACCCCTGTCGGGAACAGTATTAGCCTCCTCTTTCAGATAGGTTCCGTTCAGCACCGATTTCCTGTCAAATCCGCTGACCGAACAATTGGTGATCGTTACATCCTCGGTAGATCGGGCAAAACCCAGCGCATAGGAGCTTTTAAGGCAAATGGCATCGTCCCATGGTGAGTTGACGGTACAGTTGGAGATCCTCACATGGCGGCAGCAATCGACGTCAAAAGCGTCACGGTTGGTATCCACCTTCAGGTTATCAATAGTAAGGTTATCGACACCTGTTGCCAGGACCGCAAAATGGCCTCCCATCAAAATTGAAACATCTTTGATGACCACATTGCGGCATAATTTCAGGGCAATGGCTTTGTTGGCAAGTCCGGGAGTCCGGGTGCCTTCGCGGGTCAGTCCATTGCCGAAGATCGTGCCCAAACCTGTAATCGCAATGTTCTGAAGGTTTTCGCCACAAATCAGGCTATTGTGCCAATGGCTGTGGCCAAAATCCTGGTATTGATCATTTGAGTTGAGTTCTGCCGGATCATAACCGAGGTCGAACTTCTTAACATCGGCAGCTTCAAGGGTTGCCCCGTTATCGAGGTTTAGGGTAATAAAACTTTTCAGGTGAATGGTGAAACTCAGGTAAGTTCCTGCAGGAAAAAATACAGTACCGCCACCTGCCTTTGAAGCTGCTATAATCGCAGCGTCAATTGCTGGGGTATCGATGGTTTGCCCATCCCCTTTGGCTCCAAAATCTTTGACATTGTAATAGATGCCCGACAGGCCAAATGCTCCCTCAGCGAAAAGAAGAAGAAAAATAGTTAATTGCTTGATTTTATACATGGTAGTTTGTTTTTGAAAATTCAGAGAAACCTTCTCGGATTTCTATTTTTTCCCAATTTTAACCCAACCGCAGGCATTGGGGTGTTTAATTTTTGATGTAAGCCTCGAAACACATTGCTCCGTGAAAACAAGCGGATTTACAGATGAATGTTTTAAAATAGACAACCGGTCACAAATTGTGACCAGTTCATCTTTCTCATTATTAGATAGTTCAAACATAAAGTCCTCAGGAAACCGATCAGGATTTCTTTTTACCTGTTGTTTTAAGACCTTTGTCGGAACACCGTACAACATCGCCAAATCGGTATCTACCATCACTTTAAAACTCCTGAACTGAAAAATCAGTGTCTCATAATCTGCCTTGATAATTTCTTCCATGATGTTAAAGGTATTAATAATCTATCAGTTAACAATACAAGTGACGTTTCCTAATTCCCATCCGGCTTTATAAGACTTGCCGAAGGTGACTCGTACCAATGAAAATCACTCCATTTGTCCGGTTTTGCCGGATCGAAAACAGGAAGTTGATCAATCAGATAATTAGACAATTCCATTTTATTATTCCTGATTTCCTGAACAATACATTTCGCAAGTTCATAAGCTCCGTAAGGATTAAAATGGGTGTCATCGGCAAGTGGTTTGTCCTGACCGGGATAAGTGTTGGCAGGATAATGGACAAATGCTTTTTTAGAGTTTTCGGGACCCAAAGCCTCATAAAATTGCTTACTCATCGCGTTGAGGTCGATCAGCGGGACATTTTCCTCTTTGGCAGTCTGGCGCATCGCTTCGGGATAATCTTCGAGCGTATTGATGATCTGCCCTTTATCGTCAAATTTACGTCGATGCATGGAAGTGACCAAAACAGGTTTTCCGCCCTTTTTGTGGGCTTCAGAAATAAAAGATTTTAATTCATCCTTATAGGTCGTGAAGGCGTCGAGATGGTTTCCACCCGGTTTCTGGTCGTTGTGCGTGAATTCAATAAACAGGTAATCACCCTGTTTCATTTGGCTCAACAATTTCTTGAGCCGGTTTTCATGTTTGAAGGCAAGCAAGGTTTCGCCCGATTCGGCATAATTGGCGACCACGACCTCCGGTTTCAGGAAGCGTGGGAACATCTGTCCCCATGAAGCCCATGGCTCATTTTCCTGATCGGTGACCGTTGAATTTCCGGCTAAGAATATGGTAGGCAGCTCATTGGCATTCGTGATTTCGATTGCTGAAACGCAAGGATGCGGTCCAGTGAATTCGAGTGTGAGTTTATTGTCCCAGTTCAGGTAAGGCAACTCCCTGTCCTTGAGCCTGATTTGCTCATTCCCGTTAATTTTGGGTCTCCTTACATCGACGATGATTGTCTTTTGAACGGTTTTCCCTTTTTTTGTGGTGATGTTTTCGAGCATTAAACGTCGTGACTCAGCTTTGATAGTCGTGGATGAACCTTCTTTGGCACCACCCAAAGTCAAGGTGATTTTGTAATGCCCTTCCGGCAAGTTGACCACAAAATAAAATGGTTTATTGCTACCTATGTAATCACCTGTTAATGGGTCTTTTGCAGAATTCTTGCCAGAAACTATTTCCCCGGAAGGGATGAGACCAAAACCTTTTGAATTGGTATAGATTGATTTTTCGGTGATTTGTTCAAATCCCTCCTTAACCGGACCTGAACCAAAATCAAAGTTCCGTGCAGATGACGGATTTTCGTTGTCGTCCTTTTCATCAATTTTTGAATAGTCAGGTTTTATCAGGTGAAGCGGTGCAGTTGAATCGTTGATTTTCCTGGCGTTCAATTGAAAAAAAAGGCTCAGAAAAAGAAATGGGATAATGAAGTATTTCATGAGGTTTTTAAGTCAATTTGTTAATATTCAGCAGTTTGATATAGTAGAAATAAAGTAGAAATAATGGAAATATTTTGATTGTGCTTCAAATATGTTTGATGTTATAAGGAAATATTTTGAATTCTACGAATTTTGATATTTTGCAAAAATAGAAAATCTATTGGTCTGTTTGAGAATAAAACGTCTTTAGGATGCAGTGTCCCGGTGACTTTTAGGTAAGGCTGGTACATTGAGATTCTGCAGACTAGTCACCCGGACACTATTTCAATGTAGAAAAAACTAGGTTTATTTTACTTAAATATCTTATTATCTATTCCTTAACTTTAATTTCTAGGAGAAAAAATAAGGTTTGGTTTGCGGTCAAACCTTATTTCACGTTTTTTTCAACCTTAATTGCCATCGTTTGAACGCCCAATTAAACCTTATTTATCCAATCCCAACACTTTGATCCGCTTTTGCAACAATTCTATATATTTCTCTTGCAGCCCGCTTGAAAGGAAACTTATTCCAATGAGTTCGAACCAGGAAGGTATTGCCATATGGATGGATGCCATGATCTTTTCAATGACTTTATCCGTTAAGCCGCAACGTTCTTTGCCAAAATAGTCCACAAGGATTTTTCTTGTCAGGTTGCTTTTTTTACCCTTAACAGGTAAAGCAATTTCTTCAATGTCACCCTTTAAAACAATGGACGAATTTAGAAAATCGTATGCAGGTGACAATCTTACTTTGCCTTTTTGTGTGATTAACGAATAATTTTTGAGGTGCATATCTTCATTGCCAACTAGGAAGTTAAAGAGTACCCTTTTAAACAGTTCAGTCTTTTCAATAACCGGAAAAGTGCAATATGTATCGATCAGTTTCACAACCCTTTCCATTGAATAATTGTACTTTGTATCCCTACCCAAACCAGCCAGTTGACTAAAATCTTCGACAGCAATTTTATCATGCTGTCCTTTGCGGTCAAACCGTTTGATAAAATAGGTCAACGAGTCATCTTTAGACCAGACCAGCCCATGAAGTGGGACTTCAATTCCGATTGTTACGGCAAGGCGCATTGTGAGGTCTTCATTTTGAGGCAGTTCCTGGAAAAAAGTATGCTGTGGTTTTAAAATGTACTTTCCGTTTAAATCTACTATTTCGAAAAACCCTTTTTTAATGTTCAATATTGCACTGAGCTTCGGCTGAACACCCTGCACCGACATTTTACACGCCCGCACCATCGCCTCTGCCCTAAGTTCCTCTGCCGTAAGTTTAAGGAGGGAAAGTTCCTTTAAAGCAGGCGAGATCAACTTTAACCCCTTTAGACTGTAAAGTTCAGATCCACATTCATCATAAGTGATTGGGCAGCGGTTCATAAGATAACCTCCTTTATAGTAACATTTCCTACCATGTCGTTACCAACGGCCATTAGTTGCGAAAAGAGATCGTTCCGGTCTATTTTCCCGATCTTCAATAACCCTTCCAATTGAACTCCTTCAGGAAGAAGCCCTTCAAAAAATGGAGGGAAGGAATCAAATTCATAATTCACGCCTCCAACAGGCATGGTCAAAGAAACAGGTGTCCCGGAATATCCCGGCAGGTATTCGACAAAATACTTTTTGCCAAATTCACTTTCCGTGAGCAATCCGGCTTCAAGGTTATTTACAAATACTTTAGCCTTTCGCATTTTTATCAAGCGGATTAATTAACGGACTAATAAGCTGAACTTTGATATTAAGTACATTAAGAATTTTGCGCAAAGTATCAAGCTGAATCGTTTCTTTCCCATTCTCGAGATCGAAAACAGATGTCTTTCCTACACCGGCCATTTCGGCCAGTTGGAGCTGACTAAGTCCGGATGCTTTGCGGTGCTTCTTAATGAATGTGGCAAGAAACTGAGGTTCTAACATAGCAGTATTGTTATAGCGGTAAAAATACAACTTTTGATATTGAAATACAAACCAATTGAGACAAATTTACCGCTATAACAAGATATTTTTACACTTTCCTTTGAATGAAGGAGGATTTGATTAATATTTACCGCTATAACGTGATTTTATTATCCAATCAATTATATATCAATTAATTAACAAATTTATGAAATTAATCAATGACAATTATCCGTTTGCCTTGATATTTATTCGTGCATTGCGGCGCAGAAAAAATCCAATCATTTACCTATATTGTGATTGCGCCGCGATCACATTCGGATGAACTGTTTCTACAATCCTGAAACCTCTACGAGGTAAAGATTATATAGCAGAAAATAATGGCGACTAACTTCATATATGACAGATTGTTACCTAGAAACCTAAATCAGCAATCGTTGAACCCCCAACAAAAACTATATTTCCTGAAAAACTCATGACCAAAACGTATCAAAACACTGCCCTTGTTTCTTGGCAATCTTAATTTTTTACGCATCTGACTGAGTAGCCGTTCTGCTTAAGGTCATGCCCGCGATTGGTGTCAGCGCCGTAATAATAGAGTATGCGATGCCAAACGCGGGTAGCATCGTTCTCCGAACTGGACCACCAGTAGCTGTAGCCGCCTGCGCCGTAGAAGATACCATCGCTGTTTAGGCGCCTGCCGCCTGGAAGGGCAGTAAAGTTTGTTTCATTTGTGGCACCTGTATTTGGTGTCGCCCAGCGAAGGATGCCGGATTCTTTAAGTTTGCCCCCGGAAATGAAGGTGCCGCTAAGATATTCTGTCAGGATGGTCCACTCGGCATCAGTCGGTACATGCCAGCCTGCCGGGGCAATATTGCGGCTGTCGCCAACTGCATACCAATTGTACAAAGCACCATAATTTGCTTTGTAGGTCGCCGCATCATTATTGTACCAGCAATAAGCACCTGTTGACAAAGCTGCCCAACTTGCATTTGAAGTTACATTGGGTATCGGGTCACCGTTTCGGTATTTGGTGGTTTTCAGGTTCTCAACCATCCAAACCTGAGTTCCAATGGTAACTGTATGATAAATTTACCATCTAAATCTGTAACAGTTGTAGAAGGATTTGTAGGGTCGTTGGTAGCCGATTCTTTTTTGCAATTCCAAAATATCAAAATAAGAATTGCCGAAACCCGAAAAATGGGAATGGTGCTTTTAAAATTCATAACGTTAAATTAGTTTTTGTTAAGTATGAATCGCCAAAGTTATGTCCTAATTGCTTTGATTGCCTATTTGGATTTTAAAATAATTCACAATTAAATAACATTTACAACTTAATATCACGGTCAAAGTCAAGCCTAATTTTCAAATCTTCAAATTACTGAATTTCAAATTACCCTATTCCCCTAAATAATAACTTGTTACAGGCGATTGCTCATAACCCATCGAACGATGGACAACCTCTGTCCGGTAAAATGGGTCCTGCATCAGGCAAACACGGCGATCTGTTGCCGGAATGGTTGTGGCGTAAATCCGAAGCTCGCCTGGCAGTATGGTGATCAGCTCCTCGCGCCAGTCGCCCTGGATGTCGGCCATCATTATCACCGAACCTTCAATTTTGGTCTCTAAGACAGCACCTTTGTATTTAACGATCGATAGCTTGCTGACATCAAAGCGGTCCCACATGCTGTTTTCAAAACCAGGAGAAACGATGTTTTCACGGACCTTATCGGCATCCCAGAAAATCCAGTTCCTGCAACCTGGGACATCATCATCAATGGCCAATATTTTTCCTTTTGCAGAAAGAAGATATCTCGCCTTGGAGCCTCCCTTCGAATCCTCCGAAGCAAAACATTCAAGACCTGGAACATTGGGAAGTACATCGGCAACCATGCCATCACCAACATGCAGTGTCTTTTTGCCAAGGCCCCAGATCAATTCTCCTGTTTTGGCATCAAGCAGGCAAATCCCATTCCCATCATCGTGCCAGTCTTCATAAGCGCAAAAAATCTCCAAACCCGGTCGGTCAGGGTCGATATCCGAAACAAAACATTTGTCGGGATGGCCAAATCCATTGGACCATAAGGCAGTACCATTGTCGTCCAGAACAACCGAACCCAAAACGATCTCGTCCCTTCCATCACCATCCACATCGGCAGTATGCATCCCATGCGCCCCCTGATGCCGGATAATTGGGTTCTCTTCATCACCGTCCCAACGCCAAAGTTTCTGCAACTTGCCTTCAACCAGTTGATAGGCATCCACCATCATCAAACGGTAAGTCCCTCGCGCCACCAACAAACAGGGTGTTTTCCCGTCCAGGTAAGCCATTCCCATCTGGTTGCGGTTGTTGCGGTTATAGTCACCAAAACGCCAGCTCCGTTCAGGCCAATCGACCTTGCAGATCTCCTGACCGGTCATCCCATTCAGGATCGAACACCATTCGGGACCTTTCCGGACACGGCCATCGGCTTCACGCACATCGGCAGGACCGGTTTTCACAGCAATTTCGGCTTTTCCGTCACCATCAAAGTCGAATACGATCATAGGGGAGTACCAGATCCCGGGTTCGATCCCCATACCCAAATCTTTCTGCCAAAGGAAAGTCCCATCGTTCAGGTAAGCCTCTATCTTATAGGTCAATCCATCCTTATTGGGTTGGCCACCGGGATCAATGCCGCGATCGGGTTGTTTGACGATAAAATCCAGAACACCATCACCATTGAGGTCGGCAACTGCAATACGTTGGGGTTTGTAATCGCCCTGCAATTTGATACTGCGATAGTTCTTTAAATCACCTGACAATGCAACCTTCACTGATTCAGAAGGTTTCAACTCCTTCCCATCAGCAACGGCACAGACGTAATAACTGGCAGCACCCGAAGTTTCAGGAAGATGATCGGTAAAATCGGTCGTTTTGAGAAGTGGCTTTTTATTGATTTTGACTGACTTCTTTCCGGCCATTTCACGATAAACGTTAAAGGCAACCTGAGGGGTATCTTCAGCCAACAACCGCCAGCTCAGGTAAACTGTTTGGGGTGAGGTTCGCTGCGCTGTTAGTCCACGATTGAACTTTTCGACAACCCGTTTTGTGGCCCATCCATTCACCAAAGGTTTTGGCTCATGGATAGGCTTCAGCACCGGGTACATGTAATTCCGTTCACGCGGATCCTGTGCGTTCAGATTTAACGAAAATATTATCAATATAATATTGATAATCAATAATTTAAACCACAATTGATAATTCATCTGATCAGTTTTTTAACGATAGTTGAAAAACAGCAACTTTTTAATATCAGTTACCTAATCCTGCTAAGGATTAAATATCGGTAGAAAACAAATTTAGAAGCAAGGTTTCGTCCCATCCGGGACGAAATATTCTACAAATGCTCCTTTTTCTACCTATATTCAGTGCCTAAGGCACAATTTTAGTAAATGGGATCAACCCTTATTTAAAGCGAATATTTATTTCTTCCAATTACTCTATTCGTTCTTTATATCAAGATAGGCTTTTAATACACAGTCCTTTAATGACTTAATCCCCTCTGCTACTGTTCTTGCATTGAGTTCTGCACCCGATTTGTTGGTATGGGTATGGTCGCCAGGGAAGAAGGTTTTCACCTGAACAGGACCCAATTTTTCATATTTTCGGGCCACCAACTCATTCAGGTCAACAAAAAAAACATTGGTCTGATCGGCAGCTTCGTTGGCCCATTTCCCATAGGATTCTGAAACCCGTTCCACTTTTCCCTGTGGCCATTCGTTGCGCGGAATCTGAGAAAACACAATGGGCACTGCTCCTTTTTCTTTTGTATCCTGGATGTACTTTTTCATGTACCAGCCATAAGTATGGACAGTCTCCTGAGTCCCATCAGGTTTGGTCACAATTTGTGTTTCATCGCCAGTCCCAAGAAGCGAACCGCGATATTTCTCCGCATCGGGCTTGGCACTGTCGTTGTGCCCAAACTGCATCAGCACAAAATCACCTTTTTGAATTTGGGGAAGGATTTCTTTCCAGAGACCTTCGTTAATGAATGTCCGGCTGCTGCGGCCTCCACGTGCCTTGTTCAGGATCGTGACACGGCTTGTATCAAAAAATGCAGGTAGCTGACGGCCCCAACCCACAATCGTATCATTTCCGTTTGCTACCGTTGAATCGCCGATGATAAATACCCGCCTTTTGACCGGGAAAACCACATTGGGTTCTTTTAAAAGGAATTTGTTGAGTTTAATTTTTGGCAAAGCTTTTATTTCGTTCACGATAAGTGAAGCTGCCATAACAGCCCCTTCGGCAGAGGTATGGGTATGGTCGCGGCTATAGAAAAACCGTCCTGTAACTTTTTCTTCACCATAGGTATCCAGCTTGTCTGACATCAATTTATTCAGATCGACAAATTTGATTTTTTCCTGAACTGCCACTTCCATTGCCCATTTCGGATAACTTTCGGGTGTCCGTTTGATCTTGCCATTTTCCCAATCGTTGCGCGGAATTGGGGTTATAATGATGGGAGTTGCCCCTTTTGCTTTGGTTTCGCGGACGAACTTTCGGATGTACCAGCCATAACTGTGAACGGATTCATGTTGGGTGGTCATCAGGTTGTCGATTTCTTTGAACTCATCCCCTACCCCATTGAACGTTCCACGGGCGCGGATGGTATCGTTGATTGGTCCGTTGTCGTTATGGCCAAACTGCATAAGCACAAAATCGCCGGGTTTCAATTGTTTGAGGACCTCATCCCATAATCCCTTGGTTTGAAAAGTCCGGCTGCTTGTACCACCAAGTGCCTGATTGACAACATTGATTTTGGTTGTGTCGAAAAACTGGGAAATTGGGTCTCCCCAGCCCCACAAGCCTCCGGCACCATCGCCACGTCCATTTTTTACCGTTGAATCGCCGATCGTAAAGAGGGTGGGCTTTGATTTGGCAGACGCTCCGATCTGGAATATAAATCCCAGAAGGATAAAAAGAAGAATACGGTTCATTATTTTGGTAGTTATCGTTACAATGAAATTCCCTACTTCCCTATGATCTTTTGAATTTCATTCAATTTATTTAAAGCCTCCATAGGGGTAAGGTTGTTGACATCCAGATTTTTAATTTCATCGCGGATTTGCTTGAGCACCGGATCGTCGAGCTGGAAAAAACTCAACTGGAATCCTTCGCGCATCTCGGCAAGGTCTTTCACCCGTTTTGCTGGTAGCTCCTTGCGGTTGGCCTGTTCGAGCTGTTTCAATATCTCGCCAGCCCTTTGAACAACACTTTTTGGCATTCCCGCCATTTGTGCAACGTGGATCCCAAAACTGTGGTTGCTTCCACCAGGAACCAGTTTACGTAAAAAGATCACTTTGTTCCCAACTTCCTTGACCGTCACATTGAAATTGCGCACCCTGCCAAACGATTTCTCCATCTCGTTCAGTTCGTGGTAATGGGTCGCAAAGAGGGTTTTTGCCCTTCCCTTCGGGTAACCGTGAATGTATTCAACAATCGACCAGGCAATTGAGATACCATCATAAGTACTCGTACCGCGCCCCAGCTCATCAAGCAGGATCAGACTACGGTCAGACATGTTGTTCAGGATACTGGCTGCTTCGTTCATCTCGACCATAAAGGTGGACTCTCCGAGGGAAATATTGTCGGAAGCACCTACCCTGGTGAAAATCTTATCAACAAAGCCGATCTTTGCCGCCTCTGCCGGGACGTAGGAACCCATCTGGGCCATCAAAACGATCAAGGCGGTCTGTCGCAGCAATGCCGACTTCCCTGCCATGTTTGGCCCCGTGATGATGATGATCTGTTGCTGCTGGTTATCCAGAAAAACATCGTTGGTAATGTACTTCTCCCCAATTGGAAGCCGCTGTTCAATTACAGGATGCCTTCCATCCTTAATATCAATAATTTGCGTCTCATTTACTTCGGGACGTTTGTATTTGTTGGTAAGTGCAATCGTGGCAAACGAAAGGAGGCAATCGATCTGTGCCAAGATGGAGGCGTTCAATTGGATCGCCTGGATGTATTCGGTGAGCGCCGAAACCAATTGGGTAAATAATCGGGTTTCGATGGTCAGTATCTTCTCTTCTGCTCCAAGTATCTTCGATTCGTAATTCTTAAGCTCCTCTGTAATATACCTTTCGGCACTTACAAGAGTCTGTTTTCGGATCCAGGTCTCGGGAACTTTATCCTTATGTACATTCCGCACTTCGATGTAATATCCAAAAACATTGTTGAACGCGATTTTCAAAGAGGTGATCCCCGTATTGATAATCTCGCGCTCCTGCATCTTCTGAAGGTAATCCTTCCCAGAAAAGGCCAGGTCACGCAGCTCGTCCAATTCTTCCGAAACCCCACGTGCGATCACATGCCCCTTGACGATCATCAAAGGCGGGTCAGGAAATATCTCTTTCTCAATGCGTTCCCTTATCGTATGACAGGAATTAAGTTGTTCTGCCAACCTGATCAATACGCTATTTCCCGATTTGGTGCATAATTCCTTGACCGGGGCGATGGCAGTAAGGGCAATTTTGAGCTGGACCATCTCGCGGGGATTCATCCTCCCGACAGCCGCCTTGGAGATAATCCTTTCAAGGTCGCCGATATGGCGGATCTGCTCTTCGATATGCGCCTTTAAATCAGGATTTTCCGTAAACTTCTGGACCACATCAAGCCGGTCGTTAATCCGTTGGATATCTTTTAACGGGAGTGCAACCCACCGTTTCAAGAGGCGCGCACCCATCGGTGAAATTGTACGGTCGATCACCTGCACAAGGGTTTGGGCCCCTTCGTTGATCGTGTGGAACAGTTCAAGGTTACGGACTGTAAAACGGTCCAGCCAGACATACCGGTCTTCCTCAATCCTTGATAATCCAGAAATATGCTGTAATTGAGAATGTTGCGTAAAATCGAGATAATGTAGGATAGCTCCGGAGGCTATGATCCCCAACTGAAGTCCCTGAACCCCAAATCCTTTCAGCGAAACAGTTTCAAAATGGCGCAACAATCGGTCGTTGGCAGCTTCGTCGGTATAAACCCAGTCATCGAGTTTATAAGTATAAAACTTACTGCCAAACAGTTCGATAAAAAGCTTCTCTTTCCCTTTTTGGAAAAGCACCTCTTTGGGTTGGAAGCTGTTTAACAACTTGTCAACATATTCAAAAGACCCTTCCGCAGTAAAGAATTCACCGGTCGAAATATCCAGAAAGGCAACCCCAGCCAATGTTTTTTCAATATGGACCGAAGCCAAAAAGTTGTTTTCACGGTGTTCGAGAACATTGTCATCAATCGAAACTCCGGGCGTGACCAGTTCGGTAATTCCTCTTTTCACAATGTTCTTGGTCAGTTTTGGGTCTTCGAGCTGCTCGCAAATGGCAACACGTTGTCCGGCCCTCACCAATTTGGGAAGGTAGGTATCGAGCGTATGATAGGGGAAACCTGCCAATTCGACAAAGCTCGCCGAACCGTTGGCACGCCGCGTGAGTGTAATCCCCAATATACCAGAGGCTTTAATTGCATCTTCACCAAAGGTTTCATAAAAATCGCCCACCCTAAAAAGCAGCACTGCATCGGGATATTTGTTCTTGACGGCATAATACTGCTTCATGAGCGGCGTTTCGGCATATTTATTCGGTGGTTGTATCAAAATATTTGAAATAAAAATTCAATAATAAGCAAATATAAGACTTTCGTTTGAGGAAAATAGAATTTAGTTTGAAGTTTTAAGTTAGGTGTAAAATAAATTATCCATTTTCAAAACCCCAGCCCTAAAGGGGGAGATACTGCTAAATACTGATATTCAATTATATATAGAATACTCTACATTTGAGG
>CAIYPA010000223.1 GCA_903927965.1 uncultured Bacteroidia bacterium
GCATTAAACTGACTTTCAATTTACTGAATAAATGATCAAATTGGAGGTCTGTAAGGATGAAATGAGTCATTTATACTTCCTTTTTCGAATATATTCACTTGTTTATCAACACTATAAAATTATTTTAAAATAAATTTGATAATTGATTTTTTGAAATAATATTAACTACTTTTACATCGGATTATTTACCATTTAAATTTAGTTACTTAAATTATGAACATTTTCGTAGGAAGTCTGCCATTTAGCTTAGAAGAGGCAGAATTAAAAGGATTTTTTGAAGAGTACGGCGAAGTAACTTCAGCAAGAATCATCTCAGACAAATTTTCCGGAAGGAGCAAAGGATTCGGTTTCATTGAAATGCCGAATGACGAAGAAGCCAAAAAGGCTATCGAGGAACTTAATGGGGCAGAAGTTGACGGCCGCACAATCGTTGTGAACGAGTCAATTGAAAAACCCAAAGATGGTACAAGACGTCCAAGCAGCGGTGGTGGTTTCAACCGTGGCGGCGGCGGTGGTGGTTTCAACCGCGGCGGTGGCGGCGGTGGCGGCGATCGTGGCGGTTTCAACCGTGGCGGTGGCGGTGGTGGTGATCGTGGTGGTGACCGTGGTGGTGACCGTGGCGGTTACAATCGTGGCGGAAATTCCGGTGGTAGTGGCGGTGGTGACAGAGGCGGAAGCCGTAGGTCAAGCTACTAAGCCTAAGCCTGTTGAACGCAAATTTACTGTCCGATGATTTTGGCAGTTGCGGTTTGAAGTATTTTCGTGTCGTTTTTCACTGAGATAATCCAAACAAATATACGTTCTTAAGCAAATAAAGCTACGATACATAGAGCATTGCAGAGTTTCTGCAATGCTTTTTTTTATATTTAGCAGTAGAATGTTTTCCAAAAACAACAATGACGGTCTCCCATAAGACCGTCATTGTTGTTTTTTATCGTAAGAAATAAGTATTCAACCTCTTCTATAACCTTGTTGCAAAAATCGTTTTTGCCTCACCGTTAACACGGATTTTCACGTTTCCACCATTGGTGGAAGCGATCCGATAGGTTATGACTTTGCCATCTTTCCAGGTCACGTCAACAACATATCCACCTCTAGCCTTTAATCCTGTAACCGTTCCGGATGACCAGCCATCGGGTAAAGCAGGCAATAGACAAATCTCCCCAGCTTGCGATTGGATCAGCATTTCGGCTATCCCGGAAGTGGCACCAAAATTGCCATCGATTTGAAATGGTGGGTGGGCATCAAAAAGATTTGAATAAACTCCTCCCCCTTTGCCATAATCGGTTCCAGTCCCACCAACAATGGTCATTAAGTTACGCAATAATTTATAGGCATGATTCCCATCGTACATGCGTGCCCAGAAATTGATCCGCCATGCCATTGCCCAACCGGTGCTTTGATCGCCACGTGCAATCAGTATTTTCTTCGCTGCCGATGCCAGTTCAGGTGTTTGATTGATTGATATTTGCCTTCCTGGGTAAAGTGCAAAAAGATGCGAAATATGACGGTGGGTATCGGTCGAATCGTCCCTGTCGATACTCCATTCCATCAATTGCCCCCATTTGCCAATCTGTGGTTTGAGCAATTTGTCACGTAATGAAGTCACCGTTTTACGATACTCTGGATCAATACCCAAAATTTCAGAAGCCTCCAAATAATTGGTAAACAAGTCCCAGACAATCTCCTGGTCGTAGGTGACCCCCGGTTCATGTGGTCCATGTTCGGGAGACCATCCATCAAGAGTGACCAATTTCCCATTGGAGTCGGGAACCAACCGCTCCTCCCAAAATTCACAGATCTCCTTCATGACCGGGTAAGCCACATCACGAAGGTATTTTTTGTCGTTCGTGAAAGCGTAATGCTCCCACAAATGTTGGCAATACCATGCACTTGCTGGTGGGTTCCAGACAAAACTTCCTGCACCGTAAATGTTATTTTCGGTCTGTACCGTCCAACCTTTTTGCGATTTATAAAATTCCCTTGTTGCCTTTGTCCTGACTTCCCGCTGGTTGTTGATGTAATCGATGAACGGGATATGACATTCGCTGAGATTGGTCACCTCAGCAGGCCAGTAGTTCATCTGTACATTGATGTTCGAGTGGTAGTCGGAACGCCAGGGTGGGTTATTGGAATTGTTCCAGATCCCCTGGAGGTTAGCCGGGAGCGATCCGGGACGGGATGAACTGATCAACAAATACCGGCCATACTGAAACATGATTTCCTCCAGATCAGGATCTTTTGCCCCATTTTTATAGGCGACCAACCTTCTGTCGGTTGGCAATTCTCCAATTGATGTGGCCGTTTCTCCAATATTCAGGTCAACCCTTTTAAAAAGACTTTTGTAATCAGCTATATGTCTTTCCAGCAATTGTTTATAGGGAATCTTTAACGCAGAATTCAATTGATGGTCAATTAACTGATGTGGGTTGTCACCCCTCCAACCTTTGCCATAAATCGGAAGATAATCAGTCCCTGCGGCAAGAAAAATAATAATGTTGTTGGTTCCTTCAAAAACAAGTTCATTGTTTTCAGAAGTTACCACTCCCCCATCGGTCAGAATCGCAACAACTGCTTCATAAGATAAACCATTGTCGAGTTTACCCTTCAAGGTGATCCGACTATACTTAGCCCCAATTTCACCCTTATGCATATCGGTCAGCCTTATTTTTCCGCTACAACTCCCCTTTTTATCGGCACTGATCCTTAAAACCATCACCTGGTCTTTGGCACTGATGAAATATTCACGTTTAAACTTCACCCCATTTGAAAGATAGGTGACCGTATGTACAGCATCATCAATATCCAACTCCCTTTTATATTGCACTGAATCAACAATTTGCTTAAAATCAATATACAAATCGCCAAATGCTTGGTAAGCTCCGGTTTCTTTTTCGTCACCACTCCAGAGGCTAATTTCATTGAACTGGATATGTTCGGTTTTAACGCCTCCAAATACCATTCCACCCAACCGTCCGTTCCCGACAGGCAAAGCCTCAGTCATCCAATCTTTTGCAGGTTTGTCGTACCATAGTTTAAGTTTGGTATCTTTCGCATTGGAAATTTGGGAAGATATTAGCAATAAAACAATCAGGGAAAAATAAGCCTGATTGATTTTCAATTTATTCTTTAGCATACCTTAAGCAAAATGGATTTAACTATTTACGATCCGCATGACCCGGCTGATGTTATCGTCAACCTGTTCCTCTCGATCGACACCCAAAGTCATACAATGGACATTCTTGCTTTTGATCACATAGTTGAGCGATGCTTCACGTTCCTCTTCCTTGACCAGATCGCCGCACCCGAAAACTTTCATACCAATAATCCCCTTCCCATTTTTCCGTGCAAGTTCAAGTACCTTCATTACTTTTTCAGGTGTATCGTCCATTCGTTTGGTAACACCTACATTGTTGATCCTCGCAAAGAGAACATCCACCCATGGATGGGATGCAGCAACAGTCATGGCATCGAGGCTGTGACAGGATATACCAATGGCTTTGATATTTCCTTTCTGTTTCTCTTTAGAAAGCCCATCCATGTAACTTTTGTACTCATTTGGCCAGTTGCCATTCTCCATGCAGTGCAACAGGAAGATATCGAAATAATCGGTATTCAATTCTTTCCTGAAACGGTCGAAGCATTTCTCAAAAGGCTCAACCTCGTACCAACCTTCATGCCTGTAGGTCATTACCTTGGTAAGGATGGTGACCTTTTCGCGGGGCAGTACCTTTAAAGCCTCTGCCACATAGGTATGCGAGCCATACATGTCGGCAGCATCAAAGAAGCGGATCCCCCGATCGTAGCAATATTGTGACAGTTTGACAAATTTTTCTACGCCCAGCCTTGTTTGGTCCGATACGTTCTTCCAACCCCTTGTTCCCGTACCAAAGGCGAGCCGTGAAACTTTTAGCCCGGTCTTTCCTAGGTCAACCATATCCACCATCTGTGTTTTTTTGGCCACCGAGGCAAAACTCAGTTCTGGAAGAACTGTTGCAACTGCGGCAGCCCCGGCAATACCAGCTGCACTCTTTAAAAGAAATTCCCTTCTGTCCAATTTCGTCATAATATAAATATCAGTTTTCAATCGTTTAAATTCAATTTTTTACAATCCGCATTACCCGGTCAATCGCATCGTCAACTTGAGCAATGCTTTCCAAACCCAAAGTCATGCAATGGATGCTGCTTTTTTTGATGGCATAAGTAATCGATTCTTCGCGCTCTGTTTCAAGGATTTTATCACCATTCCCAAAAATCTTCATCCCTATTACACCTTTGCCATTTTTCCTTGCACGTTCAAGTATCGCATTGATTTCAGGAGTTGTGCCGTCCATATGGACCTGAAATGGATTGATCCGTGACAGGATAACATCCACCCATGGATCTTCCGCAGCAACCCGCAGTGCATCAACATTATGGCACGAAACCCCTACCTTTTTAATAATGCCCGACTGTTTGGCTTTTGAAAAATAGTCGATGTACCTTTTTTTCTCTTCCTTCCATTTGCCATTTGTCATGCAATGGAGCAGGAGGATATCGAAATAGTCCGTCCCTGCCTCAATACGGAAACGGTCAAGGGCTTTGTCAACTGCTTCCGATTTGGTGGGGTCATCATAAGTCCACATTTTTGTCAAAAGGGTGACTTTTTCACGTGGGACTTCTTTAAACACCTCTTTAACAAAGGGTAGCGATCCATAACTATCGGCAGTATCAAAAAAATTGATTCCCCTGTCATAAGCATGATGGGCCATCTTTACAAAAGTTGGCAACCCCAACCGTGTCTGGTTCGATTGATGATTGCCCCCGATGGAGCCGGTTCCCAAAGCAATACGCGAAACCTGCAATCCGGTATTGCCCAGTTTTATTTTATCGACAGAAGCATTGGATGGAGCAAAACCTAGACTTGTTAGACTCGACGTTGTGAGTGTAGCCAGTCCTGTCAAACCCAATGCTCCTGTCTGGATGAATTTTCTGCGGTTAATATTTTTCATATTGATATAAAATCCTAAAAATCAAGAAAGTTCCACTTTCCCCTGTAAGTTCTTGTCAACATCCTGTTGGCCGTGGCATCGTTGACGAACACTTCTTTCTTTGGGTTCCATTTCAATGGACGTTGCAATTCGTAGGCAATATTGGCAATGTTGCACAACGATGAAGTCCGGTGTCCAACTTCGACATCAGAGATTGGTTTTGACCTTTTTTTAATGGCATCGATCCAATCCTGATAATGGTTATCGCTTTTGTAGAGGTGTTTATCGGTGGCTTTAATCTCAATTTTTACGATCTCTGCTGGATCGGAACGGAGAAAACTTCGGCTGACCTCAATTTTGCCTTTTGTTCCGATAAATTGTACTGCATTCGACTCTCCCCATTTTGAATGTGTCATAATCACGCCATTGGCATATTTCATCTGCAACCCAATCACTGCATGTTCGGTCGGAGGATTAAACTCGACCGGACCTGAATTGTCCATTCCCAACGCCCACTGTGCAATATCAAACATATGGGCGCCCCAGTCTGTGATCATTCCGCCACCAAATTCACGATAATTCCGCCAATCTGGGAAATTCTTGTTTTCAATCGGTGGCGCAAGTACCGGACTATATTCGCGATACAATGAAGGGCCTACCCACATATCCCAATCAACATTGTCAGGACATGGGACCACAGGCAGATCCAACGCCTTTACCGGAGGGCCAACATTTACATTAACTTCTTTAATATCACCAATATAACCATTTAGGACCAATTCCGATGCATGACGGAAATTCACCCATGAAC